>JAUYCD010000082.1 GCA_030692375.1 Candidatus Latescibacter sp.
TTCTTGAAACTCGAAAAAACTGATTTCATTATAATTACTCATGCTTACCTCCAGTTCAAAGATTCATCTGTTGTACTGGTGTAAACATATATATTTTTGCATCAAATGTCAAGAGTGCTGTTTCAAATCGATAAGCGAATAAAACAATTCAGATATTAGCCGCGGATTACGCTGATAGACGCAGATTGAAATACAAAAAGTTTAATCTCCGTAAATCCGCGCGATCTGCGGCAAATTATTTTCCCTGTCACCTCGCCGCCTTCCCCGTATTTGTATTCACAAACTCTGTGAGCGCTTTCAGGTCGACAATCTTGTCCGGCGGATACGCGTACGGGAACAGCCACCAGTCTTCGGTAAAGGAGGCGGTTTTCCCGGACTTAATGGTCTCCCTGGGCCCGATGGGTTCCAGCTCGCATTCCTGATCCTTGTAGTACCAGAGGGAGATGGTCAGCGCAGCCATTTCCATGTAAGGGCGATCCGGATACACCGGGAATTTCTTGACAAAAAGGAGATTGCTTCTGGTTATGTACGCAAGCCAGCCTGTCATGGAATCCAGACCGAATTTTGGCTGAGGCGGCTCGCCGGTGATGATGAGGAAGTTGTCCCGGACGCCGTAATTCGGGTGATCGGGCGGACTGTAGTTCAGCACCGATCCCGGGCCGTAGATGATGAATCCTTTGCGGAAGCGGCTGTTCGGGCTGATAGGGACCAGGCAGATGCCGTTCCCTTCGGCAAATGTACGGCTCCAGTGGCAGTATTGTTTCGTTTCTTTACTGATATTCCTTATCGTTTGGGTGAATTTCAGGTGAGAGGATTTCTTGTCGAGCTTGTAATCCCGGATGAGCTGGACACCGGTGTTTTTATCCTCGACACTGGTCATCCGTGCGGAATAGGGACCGGTGATCTCGGCGGTCCACTTTCCTACCCAGAGATCGGGATGACGGGGAGTGATAGTGGTCTCCGGTCCGATATCGCACCTTCCGCCGGAGGGGTCCTGGATCGGTTTGCCCGGAGTATAAACCATACCATCCTGTTTGGGATCGACATACAGTGCATTCTGACCCTTCCAAGAATACTCCAGCACCCGGCCTCCGCAATTCGGCTCCAGAATGACCCGCACATTTTCATTTTCCAGTTGTACACACCCGGAATACCCGTGGCTGGCGACCCAGGAGGTGCCTGCCGGTGTCTTTTCCGACCAGGCCTGCCCGTTGAAAACGAGGGACAGGGCGAGCACACTCATTCCATACAGAGTTTTTTTCCGCACGCTTTCAAACCTCCTTCTAAAATGAAAAAACCGGAACTTGTTTTGGCATTTTAGGATGGTGCTTCCTAACATCAATACGGTTCACTTAAGCGAAAAAAGGAAGGATATTTAACCACGAAACACACGAAAGGCACGAAAAATGATTTTTTAAAAAAATGAATAACAAATTTCGTGTTTTTCGTGACTTTCGTGGTTCAAAAATTTTTAAATGAACTGTATTGTTCCTAACATACTGTTTTCACAGGAAAATTCCAGTATCTTTTTTTTTCACCAGAACAGCCGTTTCCCCGTTTCCAAATGGGTGTGAAGATTCACCCCCAGACGGTAGCGTTTGATCTGTGAAATATCTTTCACCCGTTCAATCCCGCTGTCGGTGATGCGATAGATGTCTATCTTCTGCAGGTCATTCTCGCCCATGCCCCGTTCCTTGAAAATACGGGTAAAATAAAGTTCCAGCGGATCATGGCCCATAATCCATGAGCCAACGGTATCCACTTCGAAGGGAGACATGCCGGCCACCACGATGTTGCAGAGCTGATCCTGGCCAATCGCGAACCCGGAGCCATCACGGCCGATCACTCCCTCGATGATGTTGATGGAAGGCTTGATGGCGGCAGCCGAGTCCATGGCCCGCTGACACCACTGTTCATCCCACATGAGGTTGGGGACGCCTTTCATGAATTCATTCACATTTTTAGTATCGGTACGGATTTTCTTGAAAGCTTCCCAGCCGCCTTTTGCCTCGTATTTCGGGTAGGACTGCTCATAGTCCCAGTATTTGAACCCGGCAGCGCGGTGTTTCAGGAATGCCGCCTCGATCTTCTGCTGATAATCCTCCACAAAATCACGCTTGAAGTCGATCAGGTAGGCCTTTTCCGCCAGGTTCTGAAGAGCCGCCCACTGGTCGCAGTAATGACCGTAGCCTTTCACTACCGCGCCCTGGAGATTCTTTACCGCAAGTGTGGCCAAACCAAGGTTATGCGCCTTGAGCTTGGGCATATTGACGAAAAAGTTGTCCGGGTCGCCGAGGGGACGGTAGGTAGGGATGTTTTTCCATACCACCGGATTGGGGACTTTATGCCAGTTGAGCAGTTTTGGGGAGTATCCGGCGAATGCGGCGTAGGATGGCTCCGCCAGGATGATGTTTTTGGGGTCGAACGCCGCATACTGTCCGGTTCCCCTGTGCCTCCGGGCGTTGCCGCCGCGGTCGCCGACCATGACATTGGTATTGCCGATCCTTCGAAGACCTTCGACGAAGCCGGCCATGAAATTCGGCGAGGTATTGATACCGACTTCGGGAAAAAAAGATTCGTCGGGCACTCCGGTAAGATTAGGTTTGATCCAGGTCGATCCTCCCTTCTGCGAGCCTTTCACGAACACCAGCGAGGCTACCATTCGCCCGGCGTCCTGAAGCTGGGGCGCGGCCCCGGAGAAGCAGCCGTTTTTATCCTTTTCGGCGCTTACCTGGGTTTCGATAAGGAAAACGGCCCGCGGATTGTTTTGTATCTCCGGCCGTATGTGCGGCATGATGTTGGTTTTCTTCCCCTCTTCCAGCATATCCAGAGCTTCATCGATGTCCACCCCCCCGCCCCGTATGTCAGCCAGCACATCGAAAGGAATTGCGTGCTGCGCGAGTTCGCTTCCTACTATGAGGGAAGCGCCCAGCGCCGATTTCCGGATAAATTCCCGCCGATCCATAGCCTATCCTTTCATTGAAAAGAGAGCGGTCAGCTTTTGAAACCCGCCGCTCTCTCTAACGGTTTCATCCAGGTTCTGTTGCTTTTCTCCATGAAATACAAAAACCCGGGAAAAAGCAAGTTCAAATATTTTAACAGAATAAATTGACATGGACATTTTTTTTCTGTTTATTATAAAAAAATCAGTTATTAGTGGAAAATCATTACGCGATAAATCTTGTGAAATCGGAACCTTATGATAATTTCACACCTTACATTAAAAAACTGGCGTAACTTTCGTGAAGTCGACGTACAATTCAGTGATCGTGTTTTCCTCGTTGGGCCAAATGCTTCCGGGAAGTCAAATCTACTCGATGTCTTCCGTTTTCTCAGGGACATCACCAATCCGGGAGGACTGGAAAATGCAGTGAGGACGCGAGGTGGAATTTCTAAAATTCGTTGTCTTGCAGCCAGAGAAAATCCCGATGTTGAAATTGAAATTCACTTGTCAAATTCCCTTGATGAGAAACCTCTTTGGGTATATGGTATTGGGATTTATCAAGAACAACGGGGTTTTCGTCGAACCCTCATACGATATGAAAAAGTGCTTAAAGGCGATGACATTATTCTTGATCGACCTGATAACAATGATAAGAAGGATGACTGGAGACTTACTCAAACATCCCTGGAACAAATAAATGCTAATGAAAAATTTCGTGATATAGCACGTTTTCTGGAATCGATCCTCTATTTACACCTTATTCCCCAGCTATTACGTCATCCCGGAGATTTTCCCCCAAGCGCAAAAAGCCTTGAAGATCCTTTTGGAAGGAGTTTCCTGGAAAGGCTTGCAAAAACACCTGAAAAAACACGGACATCCCGATTAAAAAAGATAGAAAAGGTTTTGAGTATCGCCGTTCCTCAACTCAAACAACTTGCTTTTTTATCTGATGATGAAGAAGGTGGAATTCCCCACCTCGAAGCCATATATGAACATTGGCGTCCAAAGGCAGGAAAACAGAGAGAAGATCAATTCTCTGACGGCACTTTACGGCTGATCGGTCTATTATGGTCTCTTCTCGAGGGTGAATCTTTACTTCTTTTAGAGGAACCCGAGTTATCTCTGCACGCGGCTATTGTTAAACAGATACCTCCGCTGATGCACACTATATTGACGAAATCAAAAAAAAGAAGGCAGGTCATGATCAGCACTCACAGCGCTGACCTGCTGTCTGACAGAAGTATCGGCGCTGAAGAAGTGGTTTTATTACTTCCCGAACATGAGGGTACTACGGTTCAACTGGTTTCTTCAGTTCAGGATATACGATCACTTTTAGAAAACGGGTTTTCTGTTGCAGAAGCTGTAATGCCCAAAACAAAGCCCAAAAATATTGACCAACTATCCCTTTCTTTATGATAAACAAACTCTTCATTAATATTGTAACTGAAGATGCCCTTAGTGCTGCTGTATTTCGCAGGCTCATTCTTGAATCCGGCCAATTATATGAAATCCGGTCAGAGTATGGACAAGCAGGTAAGACATATATAGATAGAAAATTGAAGGACTTCAATAATGCCTCAAAAGCGCTGCCTTTTTTTGTCTTGAGAGACCTCGATACAGATGAATGCGCTCCTCTTCTTGTAAAGAAATTCTTCCCTTTTCCCCAATATCCCAATTTATTATTCCGCATAGCTGTGAGAGAGGTTGAAGCATGGCTTCTTGCCGACATCAAAGGTTTTTCTTCCTATTTGGGAATATCAGCAAAGAAGATTCCATCTCAGGTGGAAACAATCATGAATCCCAAAGAATATCTTATAAATCTGGCCCGAAAATCAAGAAAAAGAGATATAAAGAACGATATTGTTCCATACAAGAACTCTACAGCCAAACAGGGAAGAAATTATAATAACCGGCTTATAGATTTTGTTAACAATTTCTGGGATATGAAAAAAGCAACGGAAAACTCTGATAGTTTACTGAGAGCTTTTTTAGCCATACAAAAATTCATCCCTCTCGAAAGAACCACATGAACCCGCTCATAGAACTCTTGAACATTTCTCTTGCCCGCAGCGGCCGTGTCATACTCGATGATGTTTCCCTCACAATCCGCCATGGGGAACACTGGGCGCTGCTCGGCCCGAACGGGAGCGGCAAGACCACTCTCCTCAACATCATCACCGCCTATCTCTGGCCGATGAACGGTACTGTTAACGTCTTCGGAGACCAGTATGGAACCGTTGATATCCGTGAGAAACGAAAGCTCATCGGTATGGTATCCAGCGCCTTTTTCGAGCGGGTGCCGGCCCGGGAAACCCTCACCGATGTGGTACTTTCCGGAAGGTTCGCCAGCATGGGCATTTATGACGAAATCAGCGAAGCAGACCGTGAGCGCGCCAGGGAGATTATTGCTTTCCTCGACTGTGGAAGCATAGCCGACAGCCCGTACGGAGTTCTCTCATTCGGGGAGCGTCAGCGCGCCCTCATCGGCCGTGCGCTCATGCCCGAACCGCG
The DNA here is from genome assembly GCA_030692375.1 of Candidatus Latescibacter sp. Classification (NCBI taxonomy): domain Bacteria; kingdom Pseudomonadati; phylum Candidatus Latescibacterota; class Candidatus Latescibacteria (ex Chuvochina et al. 2023); order Candidatus Latescibacterales; family Candidatus Latescibacteraceae; genus Candidatus Latescibacter; species Candidatus Latescibacter sp. The sequence goes on from JAUYCD010000082.1 coordinate 5,456, forward strand.
CCTCCTTATCCTGGACGAGCCCTGCGAGGGGCTGGACATTCATGCCCGTGAAACAGTTCTGAACCGTCTCAACCGTATCACGGAATCGCCGGAAGGCCCTTCCCTCCTCATGGTAACCCACCGGGTGGAGGAAATTCCCCCCGGCATCAGCCATGCGCTCGTGCTCAAGGATGGCCGCGTTCTGGTTTCCGGCGTGAAACGCGAGACCATCACCTCTGATTATCTCTCCTATGCCATGGGGATACCCATCGAGGTTCTGCACAAAAACGGCCGTCTTTTTGCGGTGGTAGAATAAAAAGAATATTGTCTGAACCGCGGATGGTCAGGATATATGGATGGACGGGATAGAAGAATGTCTGAACCACTGATTCGCATGATAAAACTGATAAATGATGATAAAAAAAGGCACAGTATTAGGCGCCGCGCCCTTATCCTTTCTATCCCTCAATCCTGACCATCCGCGGTTCAGACAATCTTTTCTTTGCGCCGTGTATTTTTATTTAATTTCTTTCACAAAGATGTTCCGGAAGAAAACCGTCGACCCGGCGTCGTGATTTTGAAGACCGATATAACCTTCCCCGGAGAGATCCCTTATCTTGCCGCGCGGCTCCGCGTTCCAGTCGAGCACCGGGCGGCCGTTCAACTCGACAGTAACTCGAAAGCCCTTATTGGTGATTTTGAAGTGATTCCATTCTCCCTCTTCACGGAAAGCATCCAGCCGCGGCGGCACGGCATCGAAAATGGCGCCGGTTTTGGAGTCCCCGGTTCCGATGTCATTGATTTGCACTTCGAGGCAATGGTAGGTGTATTCGTTGGAGGAAGGCGTCTTGGGAACACGCAGAAAAACGCCCGAATTGGCGTTTTTATCTGCGCAGCGCCAGTCAAGCTCCAGGAGGAAATCCCGGTATTTCCGCACACTGTACCAGAGAAGCCCCATGCCGCCGTGGGTGGAGAGGATGCCGTTCTTTTCATCCAGAGCGAAATATCCGGGACCGTAGTGATTCCAGCCGTGGAGGGAGCACCGGCCGTCGCTCCAGGAGAGGAGCTCCTCGTACCCGGCGAGATAGGTCACGCTGCGGATGTATTCGATTCCTTTTCGGAGCGCCGGAGAAGGATTCTTGACATCTGCGGGATTCTCATGCTCGAAGACCAGATATCCCCGGTAATTCTGACGGGTCAGCTCGGCGAGGACAGTGTGCACACTTCCTTTCCCCTGTCCGAGGGGAACATCCCCGGCTTTGGGGTCGCCGAATGCGGTCAGGTCTTTCAGGTGGACGCTTTCCACCCGCCCTTCGAGCAGGCGGAGAGCTTCCACCGGATTCACCCCGGAGCGCATCCAGTGGCCGGTGTCGGCGCAGGAACCGATGCGCTCATCATGCCCTTTCACCGCATCGAACACCGTCCGTGGAAGGGCGAATCTGCTGGGCACCGGGTGATTGTGGATTGCGACCGCGATGCCGTATTCGCGCACCAGACGGTCCAGGATGGTGTAATCATCGAATGACGGGTCGGCTACAATCGTTTCGATGCCCATTGTCCGGGCGAAATCGAAAACCTTCCGCAGCGAAACCTCGCTGGAATCCAGGGCAACCACCCCATAAGAAACCGGGACAATGCCCGACTCCATGAACTTGTCCTTAACCTGGCTTATCTGTTCGCCGCTGAGATTGTGATCGAATTTGACCGATGGGTTTTTACTGTCGAGAACCTGTCCGGGATAGGGTTCGATATACTGGATGCCAAGCTCTTTGACTTTCTCGATCGTTTCGTAGAATGAGAATGCATGGTAAGTCCAGCACTGCACCGCAAGGGGAAATTCCCGGATACGGATTTCATCGGAGGAAAGAGCAGGCTGCGATTCCCCGGCGGGGCAGGACAGAAGGAAAAGTGTTATAGAGAGCGGAAATATCGACCTGATCATGAGAGGTTCCGTACTAAATGAAGTCCCTGAATTCTTCGATGGAGGATTTAAAGGGCTTATGAAAAACCCTTTATTGAATGAAATCACTGCTTTTTCTAAACTCACCTCTTGGTCTCCTCTCTATTCTAGAGAGGAGATAACTCGTTGCAAGCCTTCTTGTTCCCCCTCTATAGTATAGAGAGGGGGTCAGGGGGTGAGTTTCGGCGGAACAGAAAATAATAAGCATTTTGACTTTTTCACAAGCCTTTTAAAAGACCTCGAAAAAAGCTGCAATGTAACAAGGTTCTTTGCTTTGTCACTCTGTCTCTTTGTCACTTTGCGACCTAAATCTTTTTTTCTGACTCCTGTCTCCTGACTCCCGTCTCCTTCTTTTCCCTTTTCACACGATCTTCATATTCACCGGGTCCCATTCCACCTTGCGCCCCTGAAGGTAGGAAGCGGCGGCCATCTGGCAGGTGACTCCTTCCTCGAACGCCCGGTCGATGGGACAGGAGGGAGTTCCCCCGTTTCTGATGCAGTCCAGCCAATCCTTGACATGAAGATGGGTCGAATCAACCCGTTTGCCGTCACGGTAGGTATACATCAGTCCCTTGGATGCAAAATACTTCTCGGTGGCGGTGGTGACCGCATCGAATCCCTGTGAGCCGGGGAAATAGGCCACCAGGGGCATGGAAACATCGATGATCCCCGCCTCGATCTTCTTCTGATAGCGGGTCGAGCCGATGTCGGGCATCACGGTGATACCGCCGCCCACTTCCATGGAGGCGTCGTTGCCCATGAACACCATTCCCCGGTCGCGCTCGTTCGCAAGGGTGGCGCTGTACATGAGGGTCAGCCCTCGGTCCGGGTATTCGAACGCCACCTGGAACACATCAGGAACCTCGCGGCCATCCTTGTAGTAGTAAATCCCGCCGGAGGCGACCGCCGATCTGGGAATGCCCAGCTCCAGAATCTGGTTCACCGAATCGTACTCGTGGGAGAGAAGGTCGCTCGCGATGCCGTTCGAGTAATCGTACCAGCAGCGCCAGCGGAAAAACCGTTCGGGGTTGAACGGCCTTCTGGGCGCGTTTCCGAGGAACTGGAGCCAGTCGATGTTCTCCGGGCTGGCGTCCTTGTGAATGCTCATCACCCAGGCGCCGGTGGGAGAATTGCGGTTCGTGGTGGTCTCCACCAGGGTGACTTTCCCGAGAACTTTTTTCAGCACCATCTCACGTGCCCGGATGTGACTTTCCACCTGACGGTTCTGGTGGCCGAGCTGGAACACGATCCGGCTCTTCTTGACAGCATCGGCTGCCTCGATGCCTTCTTCGAGGGTTCTGGTGAACGGCTTTTCGGCGTACAGGTGCTTTCCCGCAGCAACGGTATCAATAATCATCCGGGCGTGCCAGTGTTCGGGAGCGGCCATGATTACCGCATCGATATCCTTGCTTTCCAGCATTTCCTGGTAGGTGAGATAGCGCTTTGCTTCCCCCAACCCCTTTTTGCCGCCGCCGGGACGCACCGTATTCTTCGAGGCTTCGATGCCACGCTCGGCCCGGATATCGAATACGTCACATACGCCGGTGACCGCGATATTCAAATCCTCCTGGCCCAGGAAATCCGCCAGGGCTGTATCCTTGCGGTTCTTCAGCGCATCTTGCTTTTTCTGGTCGGTCCATTCGGGATGGGCGAATCCGGCGGCCCGCATCACCGCCTCTCCGCGACCCCCGCAGCCGATTACCCCCACCCGGACAAGCTCGCCGGACTTTTTAAAGGTGGTTTTAGGAAGTACAGCCGGCGCCTTTTTATCCAGGCCCAGCTCCGCCAGCACTTCCTGTTTTTTATAGCTTTCGATGGCCTGTTTCTTCCCCAGCTTGTAGAAGAACACCCCAAGAACCGGCACAGTCGCCAGGGCTTTCAGGACATCCCGGCGGCCCAGGCTCATCATTCCCCCGGTTTCCGGTGTTTTCTCTCTATCCATGTTCAGCGATTCTTCATTCATGTGAATTTTCTCCGTGTGAACTCACCCCATAATCCCCTCTCTTGCAAGCAATAGAGGGGAAAACCCAGATTTATTTTTAAAAAAGAAGTACCATGGAAAGGGGATAATTACAAAAATTTTTTCTTTATCGGCTCACTCACCCGCGCAAGTATTCTGTCCAGCCCGATGATCGAGCCGGTGGGAAATACAATCAGCACAACAAGCGCGAACATCTCGACCAGGTTCTTGCTGACAATCATATAGCTGCCTTCCGGAGGCATCGAATAGGTGTAACCAATGAACGGCGGGTTGCATACATAGTATAAAACCAGGAGCAGCACCCCTGCGACGCTCGAAATCCGGGTAAAAGCGCCCACAATCAGTCCAAGCCCTACAGCAATCAGCCCCCAGATATTCATGAAATCGACCAGCTTCAGCAAGACCGGATTGGATGCCATCCCGATGAAAATGTTGGAAAAAATCCATTTCGATTCCAGGAGATAGCTGGCCGCAGTCCAGTGCGGGGAGGTAAGCTTGGCAATTCCCTCATAGAGAAAATGCCAGCCGATCAGCACCCGCAGAATGACCAGCGCGGTCAACTGCACGGCGGAATACTGCGGCAAGACAGCGTCCTTGTTCAACATAGAGAACCTTTCGTATGGGGGAAAAAAGATTTATTAGACATGATTTACATGATTTACAAGATCGTAAATGATAGAATTTTGACCGATAATTTTTCTGGATCGACTATCAGGCAAGATATTGAGTAGGGAGGGAAAAAGCAAGGATGAACCTTGATTCGTGGGATTTAAGGATTACCGGGATAAAAGATTAAAAAAATCATGGTCATCCTCAAATCAAGTAAATCATGGTTCAGACTATACGAGTAGATGCCGAAACGAGTTTAAAAAGGCGCATAACACAGGCTATTTCAGGAGAATCATCCGCCCAAACGCAACGTTATCCCCCATCTGAAGCCGTGAAAGATATACACCGGAGGAAACCGGCTTCCCGAAATCATCGCGGCCATCCCATATTACGGAATGCGAACTAGCGGAGAGAGAACCGGAAACAAGGGTGCGGACGCGCTGGCCGGCGAGAGAATAGAGCTCAAGGGCGGCGGCGCCGGAGGCAGGGAGGGTGAATGAGAGGATAGTCGAGGAATTGAAAGGGTTTGGGTGATTTGCCAGCGACAGAATATCATATCTGTTTTCTTTTTGTGAAACCCCCGTGCCTGACTCATCATACCGCCAAATTCCATTACGACTGACAAACCATTTCGTGTTGTTTGTGTCCACATATATTTTATAGAGAAAAAAATCATTGAAGAGACTCTTGTTAAAGAACATTTCCGTATCAGTATCAGTTAAGCGAAGAACACCGTTGAACAGAACAGGTTTATGTAAAAAATCATAAACAAGGAGCCAGAATCCGCCTTTCTTATCTGCAGCAGGAGATGACAGGTTTGGCCCATGTAATGAATCAATTTTCGTCCACAATGAATTTTTATAAAGATATGTTCCTTCTTCAAAATAAAGGCTTATACAAAGAGAATTATCGACACCACATTCAACTTCATTAATAGATTTTCCTGCAACCGGAACATCCGACTGATTATGTAATTTCCATGTTATCCCGTCATAACTTGCAAGGTCGCCGCTGTTCGAGGTAGAATCAGTATAACTGATACCAAACCATTTAATATTATTCAGGTCCACGGAAACGGATGTGACAATTGAATTGAAAAAAATACTACCTTTACCATAATAAGCTTTCAAACTCATATCCGGATTGAGTTGAATTACCCCTCCTTGTCCTGCGAACCAAAGAACATTATTTTTATCAAGCGCAATCTGTCTTACAGGATTAATCGGCCGTTGGAAAACCGGTTCTCCCGGAACACTTGAAATAATAATGAAAGGAAATTGTTTCCAGACATCGCCGTCGAAACTCACCACAAGGGGATCTGCGGTATAACTGTAACCTGAAGCAAACCATTTATTATTGTCGTTGTCAACAAGAATGTCAAATACAGACCAACTAGATAATCCTGTAATATTTCTTGAATATGTATACCATTGATCATTTTTCCGGCTCCATACGATACCGTTATCGCATCCGATCCAAATTACGCCATCATGATCAACCGCGATTGATGTAATAATATTTTCAACAGGTTTATCAGATGGATACGGGACAAAATTCCAATCCGCATCGGCGCTGAAAGAAAATCCGATGGACATGATACATATCAGGATATACTTCATGATCGAACCTCCTCATAAAGGCGCTCATTTCGGTTGAGCGCCTTTAAGGTACCGCTTTTTTATTGTCGCTTCTTTTCCCCCGAATTTTTTTAATTTCTTTCCATCATCTTTTTTCACAAGCATCACACGAATCAGTGGTTCAGACAGTCTTTCCCCTTTACCCTGTTACCACCTTCTCCTTTTTCGCATCCCAGAGCAGGGTCTTGCTCTGACGGTAGGATTCTACCCCCATCTTGATGGCGACCATGGTGGCGCAGCCGAGGTCCACATTGCAGTGGAGCTTTCCGCCCTGGCGGATGACATCGATAAAATTGCCTTCCATGTCGCGTCGTCCGCCCTCGGGAGGAACTCTGACCTTGTCGCTGTTGCTGTTAAGCTCCAGGAACTTGTCACGGTAGGTGCGGGTGCAGGCCATATCGATGAAGTTTGTATCCTCGGTGAACTCCATGGTGCCATAGCGGCCGTAGATGCGGGTCGGGTGGGAGTACTCGTTGGTGAGCACACTCTCCAGGTAGACAGTGAATTTGCTCGGATAGTCCACGGTCATCATGAATACATCGGGAACCTGACGGCCGTCGTCGTTGTCGTAGAGGCCTCCGCTGCCGTTCACCCGGTGCGGATATTCGCCGTTCTCCCCTACGATTGAGAGGAGCAGCGGCGCAAGGAAATGGTAGAGAAGGTCGGTCGCCACCCCCCCGTTGTAATCCCAGTAGCCACGGAAATAGAAGAACCGGTTGGGACTCCAGGGGACGCGTGGCGCCAGGCCCCATTTGTGGCCGAGCCACATATCCCAGTCGATGTAATCTTCCCCGGTCTGGTGAGGCCCGACCGGGTCGTCCCGGCGGCTTGAAGTGCCGAAGACATCGGCGCCGCGGTTGTTACGGTTCCAGCTTCCCTGCGCCCAGGTGACCTTGCCGATGCGGCCTGCTTTGATGATTTCCTGGGCGTTCCAGAACTTGTCGAGGGAAGTGCGCTGCGGCCCGACCTGGAGCACTTTCTTGTATTTACGGACTGCGTTGCGCACCGCGATAGCCTGTTCCACCGTGAGGGTCAGGGGTTTTTCACAGTACACGTGCTTTCCGGAATCCATGGCGTCGATGCAGAGTTTGGAATGCCAATGGTCCGGGGTGGCGATGAGCACCGCATCGATATCCTTACGGTCGAGGAGCTTGCGGAAATCCATATAACCCTCGCCCCCGCAGACGTTCTTGGCCTCGCTGAGCCTCTTTTGAAACACATCGCAGACCGCGACAACCTGGATGTTGTCATCCTTGCTGCGTTTTACCAGGCTTCTTAAGTGGCCGCCGCCCTGGCCGCCGACTCCGATGATGCCGAAATTGATACGGTCATTCGCGCCCAGCACCCTTGAGGGGATCAAGCCGCCGAAACTTGCTGCGCTGCCTGCCAGTGCGGCTGTTTTTATGAAACTGCGGCGGGAAAGTTGTTTCTCATACATGGAAATGCCCCCTATTATGGAAAAAGCAAGGACGAAAGATGAAAGCTAAAGATATATTAGACAGGATTTACAAGATTTACAAGATTTACTATTGTTGACAGAATTATATGTACATGGAAAAGCGATAGATTTTGAAACGAATTCAAGATGACACGTGTCATGCGCCGTTTTGAACTTGTTGCCGCTTAGCGGGAACGATAAAACCGTTTCGGCATCTATATTTTATAATCCTGTTAATCTTGTTAATCCTGTCAAATTTTTTCCTTCTTTCTTTGCGAACTTTGCGAGAGAAATTTTTTATTCTGGATTCTGTCTCCTGTCTCCTGAATTCTGGCTTATTTTTTCACCGTAATTCTTTCACCATTTCGCTAAACGCTGAGTAGAGAACCGCGGTGTCCACCCCTACCGCGAGAAGCTGAAGTCCCGCCTGACGCCAGCGCGCCGCCCGCTCCTGATCCTGGCAGTAGGTGCCCACAAATTTTCTCTGCGCACGGGAACGGGAAACAATGTCCTCCATTTTCGCTATGACCGAAGGGTCGTCCACCTGCCCTGGGATTCCCATGGAGGTGGAGAGGTCGTACGGCCCGATGAAGATGCCGTCTATCTCTTTCACCGCCAGGATGGAGTCGAGGTTGCGGACGCCTTCCACGCCCTCGATCTGGCAGATGATGCAGGCATTCTTGTCGGCGATACGGGTGAGCTCCGGCCCGGAATCGGCGCTGTAACATCCGTAACGGGTGTTCGGGGAGTTGCCCCGGAAGCCGCGCGGCGGGAAGAGGGCAGAATGCACGGCGCGTTTTGCTTCATCAAGCGTGGTCACCTGCGGGATGATGATGGCCGCCGGAAGCAGGTCCATGGCCTTCTGGATGGTAATGGGAGAATTGTCGCTCACCCGGATTACCGGGTGGAACCCGCAAAGGTCGCCGGTGCGGACGCAGATATCCATGCTCTCCGGGTTGAACACCCCGTGCTCGCCGTCAACCACGAAAAAATCGAATCCAGCCCGGCGCATGATTTCAACGATAATGGGACTGGGGATGTTGAGGAACGTGCCGATGACATTATCCCCGGCAAGCAGCTTTCTCTTGAAAATGTTCTCGTGCATGAAAAGCTCCCTTGTATATAAAAAATATTCCGGTTTTACAAAAATGTATAATAGCGTATATTTTTGAAAAAGACAGGTCTTTTTTATTTTAATTGGTTTGTGAAAAAAATGGTTTCATTATCACTTAGATTCTGAAACGAGTTCAGGATGACACGTGTCATGCCGAACTTGTTTCGGCATCTATTAATTAAACAACGTTTTTCACAAGCCTTTCATAAGGAGGTTTGAAATGCGCCGGATATTTCGTTTGATTCCCGTTCTTTCCGCCCTTTTCTTTTTGACTGTGTTTTCTAAAGATTTTGCTTACTGCGCGCAGCCAGCCGCCTTTTATGTTTCCCCCTCCGGGAACGATTCCTGGTCGGGAACGAAGGCGGAAATGACCGCATCCGATGGTCCCTTTGCCACCATTTCGCGCGCGAAAGAGGCAGTCTGCGCGCTCAAAGCGCAGGGGAAACCGGGCCCGGTGACCGTGTATCTGCGCGGCGGAGTGTACGAGCTTTCCGGGCCGCTCGTTTTTAAACCGGAGGATTCGGGCGTCCCCGGGGAACCGATCCTGTATACAGCGTATCGGGGTGAAACTCCTATAATCAGCGGAGGAAAGAAAATCATCGGGTTTTCTAAGTCAGAGAACGGTGTCTGGACAGTCACCCTGCCGGAGGTAAAGACCGGGAAATGGTACTTCCGCCAGCTCTTCGTGAACGGGAAGCGATGCATCCGCGCCCGCACCCCGAACGAGGGATTTTTCCAGGCTGACGGCGACATCACCATGGACGACCGTGCGAAATTCAAGTACCGTGCAAACGAAATACGGGCGGAATGGGCGCAACTGAAAGATGTGGAAGTTGTCGCCCTTCAAGCATGGGCTGAGTTCCGCATGCTCATCCGGGAAGTGGACGCATCCTCGAAAACAGTCACTCTTTCGGCGAAGTGCGCCCCATCGAACCGTGAGAAGGATGCCCGCTATTGGATTGAAAACGCCCCCGAGGCGCTCGACGCTCCCGGCGAATTCTTCCTCGACCGAAACACCGGCGTGTTATCCTATATCCCCCGCCACGGCGAGGATATGGCCAGGGCCGAAGCGGTCGCGCCCGTGCTCGATGAGCTTATACGTTTCGATGGCGACCTTTCTGCGCCCAATCTGGTATCCCATATCCGGTTCCGCGGCATTGCGTTCGAATACACCGACTGGACTCTCCCTGTGAACGGGTATGTGGACATGCAGGCAGCCTACGACATTCCGGCGACAATCAGGGGGAACGGCGCAGCCGATATTTCCATCGAGGATTGCATCATCCGCCGCCACGGGAACTATGGGATCGAATTCGCCAGGGGATGCCGGAATGTCCGCATTGTCGGCTGCGAGATCAGTGATATGGGCGCCGGAGGAGTGAAAATCGGAGAGCCCGCGGTACGCACGGCGGAGCAGGATAAGACCTTCGGAAACACGGTCGCCGACTGCCATGTCCACCACATCGGTGAAGTCTACCCCGCCGCCTGCGGAATCATCATCTTCCAGAGCTCGAAAAACACTATCGCCCACAACCACATTCACGACACCTATTATACTGGCATCTCAAACGGCTGGACATGGGGCTACGGCCCCACCAACGCCGGTTTCAACATCATTGAGTACAACCATGTCCACGACATCGGCCGTGGGATGCTCTCCGACATGGGCGGGAATTACAACCTGGGGGTACAGCCCGGTACGGTGATCCGCAACAACCTCTTCCACGATATCACCTCGTACGGCTACGGCGGCTGGGGAATCTATACCGATGAGGGATCGAGCAACATCCTCATCGAGAACAACCTGGTTTACCGCACCAAGTCCGGCGGCTTCCACCAGCATTACGGCCGCATGAACACCATCCGCAACAACATCTTCGCATTCGCCGTCCTGGGGCAGATCATCCGGACAAGGATGGAGCAGCACCTCAGTTTCACCTTCGAGCACAACATTGTCTATTGGACAGAAAGCCCGCTCCTGGGGAGCAACTGGAAAGACGACAGATATAAGATGGATTATAACGCCTACTGGAATCCGAAAGTCCCGGCGGATTCAATCCGCTTCGCCGAGTGGAATTTCGCCGAATGGAAGGCACGCGGCCAGGATGTGCATTCTCTTATCGCCGACCCGCGGTTTGTCGATCCCCAGAAGGGAAATTTCACCTTGCAGCAAGATTCGCCCGCGTTCAAGCTGGGGTTCAAACCCCTCGATCTCAGAACGGTGGGGCCGAGGAAGAAATAGTCCAAAGCCCAAAGGGCAAAGATAAACGACAGTCTGAACCGCGGATGGTCAGGATTAATGGATAAAGAGGATGACAGGAGCGGCGTATTACAAAGTGCCTTTTCTTCGACCAAAAGAATTCCTTGCAGCTTTATGCGGGGTAGTACATTCATATTTAATCAGTTTTATCATGCGAATCAGTGGTTCAGACAATCTTTTCATCACACTCATCAGCGGTTCAGGCAATTCGGAGAAAAAAACATGTACCGAACGTTAATCATCGTCATTATCCTTGGCACGCTTCTCGCCGCAGAACCCGCCCGCGCTGACATCCGGCTCCCCTCAGTCATCGGCTCGAACATGGTGCTTCAGCGCGGGATGCCGGTGCCCATCTGGGGGTGGGCGGAACCCGGCGAGCGGGTGCGTGTAACCCTTGGTTCGTGGGAAATGGCCGGAAGAGCGGACAGGAGCGGCGCCTGGATGGTAATACTCGCCCCCATGAGCGCCGGGGGACCGTTCGATCTTACGATTCAGGGGAAAAACACCCTGAAACTAACCAATGTTATGGTCGGCGAGGTCTGGGTATGCTCCGGACAGTCCAACATGGAGATGAGGGTCTGCCACGTGAATGATGCTCCCAGCGAGGTCGCAGGAGCATTGAATCGTAACATCCGCCTCTTCCAGGTTGCGAATGATCTGTCCCCCGATCCGCAGCGAGACTGCGAGGCGCGCTGGGAGGAATGCCGCCCGAGCACCGTGTACCTTTTCTCTGCGGCGGCCTATTTCTTCGGGCGGGAGATCCAGCATGAGCTGAATGTGCCGGTGGGCCTTATTCATTCCTCCTGGGAGGGAACCACCGCGGAAACCTGGATGCGCCTCGAAGGGATTCGGGCGCACCCGGAACTGTCGAGCATCCTCGATTACTGGGCGCCGGTGCTCAAGAGCAAATCGCCGGAGCTTTTGGCCTATCACCGGAAAACGCGGGAATGGGAAGAGGACGTCCACTTTGTTCTCTACGCCGGGAAGCCTATTTTGCCGCAATATGCGGAACCGCCGAAACTGCCGGTAAAGGTTTCCTTCGCGCCATCCGTTCCCTCATGGGTATTCAACGGCATGATAGCCCCGGTCATCCCGTTCGGCATCCGGGAGGTCATCTGGTACCAGGGCGAATCCAACGCCGGGCGGGCTTACCAGTACCGTACTCTTTTCCCGGCGCTCATCCGTGACTGGCGGAACGCCTGGAGAGGTGGAGATTTCCCGTTCGTGTTCGTCCAGCTTGCCAATTTCGGGCAAAGGCGTGATGCGCCCGGGGAAAGTCCCATGGCCGAGCTGAGGGAGGCGCAACTCATGACCCTTTCAGTTCCCAATACCGCCATGGCGACAGCAGTCGATATCGGCGTGGCCGATGATGTCCACCCGCGCAACAAACAGGAGGTGGGACACCGCCTGGTGCTTGCGGCGCTGCATGCGGCATACGGGAAGGATACTGTATATTCCGGTCCGGCGTACCGGTCCATGATTGTGAAGGACGGCAAGGCGCACCTGCGCTTCATGAATACTGGCGGCGGGCTCGCGGCGAAAGATAATGCCCCCCTGCGGGGTTTCGCCATCGCGGGCTCGGATCGTAAATTCGTTTGGGCGAAAGCGGCAATCGAAGGCAACGAGGTTGTAGTTTGGAGCGATGGGATAAAGGAGCCGGCTGCGGTGCGGTACGCCTGGGCGGACAACCCGGAATGCACTCTTTACAACAGGGAGGGGCTTCCCGCCTCGCCGTTTCGAACGGATGACTGGCCGGGGGTGACCAGGGGGAAATAGGCGCTCCGAAGAATCTCACAGCAGAAAGCGGAGATTCGTACATTATCAATCAATTTACACCGGACAGCAGGGTCTATACCTCTCAAATTTTAACCGGACAGTTCTGAGCCCGGATTATTCATAAAAAAGGATTTTCTTTTTGTAAGCTTTAAAACTACAGCCCCTTAAAAAAGTAGGCTTAAGTGTTTGTTTAAAAATAAGTTGCGATAATATTTATGTAACTTTATGAATAATCGGGGTGAGAAGGAGAGGAAAATATATACTTTGTCACTTTGCCGCTTTGTTACTTTGCCACTATTTCTGCATACAATTCCAGCAGTCTGACTTTTTCCGTATTCCAGTTATACTGCTCTTCGACCGCTTTTCTGCCCCGCTTCCCCATTTCCTCGGCGGCTTCGGGGTTATCGAGCAGCCAGGTGATCGCCTGCGCCAGGGCTTCCGGATATAGAGGCTCGACCAGAAGTCCGCACCCGGCGCCTTCCACAATGGTCCGCCAGAGCGGGAAATCGGCGGCGATGACCGGTATCCCCGCCGCCATGTATTCGAACAGCTTGGTCATGTACGCGAACCTGTGGTTCGAGAGAGGGTGGGTAACCACGATGCCGGCTTTGACCTCCCGGAACATTTCCGCTACTCTGTCACGGGGCAGGAAACCACGGAAATCAACATATTTGAATTCGGGGAGGCTTTTCGCCTGTGCCTCCTGGGCGGGAACAGGAAATTTTCCTCCCAGAATGAGCCGGGCGGGGCGCGTTCGGTTGACAATCCCCATAGCCTGGATCATTTCCTTTACTCCGCGGTCAGGTGAAAGCAAGCCGATATAGGTGACCGCATCGGACCGGGAGGACCAGGGAACCTGAGCCGGTCCTGCATAAAATTCCCCCGCCAGGGGGAAATTACGGATTTCGACCGTGCGCCGATTGAGTTTCTTGAACCGGTCACGGATTTTAGGGGTGACCGTGATAACTGCATCGAATATACCGGCGGTGAGAGTTTCCAGAAATCCGATAATCCATGCGACAGGTTTTGTTAAACTGCGCGGGATAAACTCCTTTACAACCATGCAGTCGGGATAATCTTCATGGACATCGCAGATTACTTTCTTTCCCCCCAGTTTCAAAAGAAGCCCCGCAGGGATCATCTCCGGGTCATGGAAATGAAAAATGTCCGGTTTTATACGCAGGGATCGTCGATAAACATCCCATGTGGTAAAGAGCATACGCCTTATTTTGCCTGGACGCACCGGAACACCATGGATATGGATTCCGTTCAGCACCTCGTCTTTTCCGTCGCGCCCGGCGACCAGGTGAACCTCATATCCCGCCTCGACGAGCGCCGCGCATTCCTTGTAGAAAATGCGGGTGTCGAAAGGTATGTGTACCGAGGTGATATGGCATACTTTCGTAACTTTTTTGTCGACAGTTAGTTCCATTACATTCCGTATCAATTGTTCTGAGGTTCAGCAAGCTGAACCCCTGCCTTTAAATGTTTCAAAAATCCTGTTAATCTTGTAAATCCTGTCAATGTATTTCATTTCCGATAAAACTCCGCAATTGCATCCACCACATACTCCTGCATCTGGGGAGCCAATTCCGGGTAAATGGGAATGGCAAGCGTATTTTTCGCCGCCGCTTCACTTTCCGGGAAATCGCCTTTTCGGTAGCCCAGCCCGGGAAAGCAATCCTGCAGGTGCAAGGGGACAGGGTAATAAATTTCGGTTCCGATGCCAAGGTCTGTAAGGTATTCACGCAGGGAGTCTCTTTCCTTTACCCGGATGACGAATTGATTGAATATATGACGATGTCCCGCAGGTACGAGAGGAAGGATTACATCCGGTATCCCCTTTTCCGAGAACAGCCCTCGATAAGTCGCGGCATTGGAGATTCTCTCTTCTGTCCACCTGTCCAGGTGACGCAGCTTGACTGTGAGAACCGCGGCCTGCAGGGCGTCCAGCCTCGAGTTGATTCCCACCAGGGAATGATAGTACTTGGGACGGGCGCCGTGCTCCCGGAGCATGGTTATCCGGTCTGCCAGGCTGGGGTCTTTCGTCGCCACCATGCCGCCGTCTCCTGCGCCTCCCAGGTTTTTCGAGGGAAAGAAGGAAAAACAACCCATGGTCCCCAGCGTACCTGCTTTGCCCAGCGGTGAAGACGCCCCGATCGCCTGGGCTGCATCCTCGATCACCGGCAGGCCGTGACGGCCAGCGATCTCATTTATGCGCCCCATCTCGGCAGTGAGGCCATAGAGGTGCACAGGAATGATGGCTTTGGTTTTCGGGGTGATAAGCGCTTCCAGAGCGTCCGGATCAAGATTGTAGGTGTCCCGGCGGATGTCGCAGAAAACCGGGCGGGCGGAGAGCTGTGCAATGGAACCGGCGGTTGCGAAAAAGGTATAGGGAGTTGTGATCACCTCGTCGCCGGGGCCGACGCCGAGCGCCATGAGCGCCAGAAGCAGGGCATCGGTTCCGGACGCGCATCCGACAGTATAAGGAGCACCGATATAGCGGGCCACTGCATCCTCGAACTCTTTGACCTTTGGCCCCATGATGAACCGCTGACTCTCGAACACCTCTTTCACTGCCGGCTCGATTTCGTTGCGGATGGCGGCATACTGGGCTTTCAGATCAAGAAGAGGGACTTTCAATCGAATCCTCCTGGTTTTTGAGAAGCTGGTTTTCGGGAACCGGCCGGAGTATACGCGCCGGATTCCCGCTGACGATGACGCCTTCCGGAACATCCCTGGTGACAACCGATCCGGCCGCAGCCATACCGTCCGGGCCGATCACCCTTCCCGGCAGTATGGTGGAGTTGACTGCGATGCGGCCTCCGGATTTGACGGTAACCCCGCGGTAATACTTTGTCCTTTCCGCCCACCTTCCGGCATAATTATCGTTCGAAGTGGCGACACAGGGGGCGATGAAACAGTCGTCACCGATTTCCGAATAAGCGCAGATATACACATCGGTCTGAATCTTGCACCGTGCGCCGATACTCACCTTGTTGTCGATGGTTGCGTTGCGTCCGATGATGGTGAAATCGCCGATGATGGTGTCCTCACGGACAGAAGCGGTATCGGCCACAAGGACGCCCTTTCCGATCGTTGAGCCGGTATAGATGATGGCGCCGGTGCCGATGATTGAATCATCACCGATGGTAACCGGTTCAAAGGTACGCCCCCCTTTGGTAATTTTGCTTCGTTTCGCGGCCATAGGATGTTTCCCGATTACAGCGTGATCGTCAATTCGCACCCTGGCTCCGATCCGTGACCCGGCATGGATGACCACATGATGGCCGATGGTGCAGCCATCGCCGATCGAAACCTCATATTCGACGATGCTGAATTTCCCTATTTCAACTCCCTCCCCTAAACTGGCGTCGGGATGGATAGAGCTTTCCATGATTTCCTGCCTTATGAATGGTTTAAAGCCCGGAATATACTGGTGTTAAGTCAATCAGATAATGTCTGGTGCTGGAGTTTCTTTTTCTTTTTACCCCCTTAAAAAGGGGGTCGCCGCTCAAGCGGCGGGGGGATCTTTATCCGCTGGGAAAAAGAAATCCCCCCTGCCTTTGGCATCCCCCCTTGTTAAGGGGGGAATATGAATCCAACTTTATTGCATTGACTTAATACTACTACGCCCGTAATGATATGAAAAGAGAGACACAGCACGCTGCGTCTCTCTGCTTCATCGTTTTTCAAAATCGAATCATGTCTCTGCCAAAATCGATGCCATAATATTCTTTATGCCGGTGTTCTCAAGGGAATAATAGACTACATTTCCATTTCTTCTGGATTTCAGCACTCCCCTGGATTTCAAGATGCTGAGCTGCTGGGAGGTCAGAGACTGTTTGGTTCCCAATGCCTTTACAAGATCACCCACGGAACGCTCACCGTTCATGAGGATATTCACTATCTGCAGGCGAACGGGATGCGCGACGGCTTTCAGGGTTTCCGCCATCTTCTCAAGAGTGTCTTCACGGATCAACTCGGATGAAAATCGTACCAATTTGACTCCTTCCTTTGTGTGTTAAGAGTAAAAAAAGTTTAAGGATAAATGCGGTGAAAAATATAATATGCAAATATATTGTGATTATCAACGAATAACAAGAAATTATTCTATATTTTTTTAAAAATTATCTAACCCTAATTATTCACAAACTTAAAGATAAGATCCCCCCGCCGCTTAGCGGCGACCCCCTTATCGAAGGGGGTAGAAAAAATGAAAGATAAAAAATGCTTGTGGCGAATTCTCCCCTTAACAAGGGGAGATGCCGACAG
>JAUYCD010000083.1 GCA_030692375.1 Candidatus Latescibacter sp.
GGGTATCTTCTCTCATGGCAGGCTCAACTCATTTGTATTGTGTTTGTTCGTCGTTATTTGTCTAACTACAATATAATACAATATATTAGTTGATGCACTGCCTTTTTTTATGAATAATCCGGGTTAAGTCGATAGATGCCGAAACAAGTTCGGCATGACATCAGCCCCAAGGTCACCCTGAACTTTGCGAGAGATGATCTTTTCACCTTTTAATCCCTCATCCTTTGTCTTTTCTCTTTTATTCTATCTTCTGTCTTCTGTCTTCTGATTTCTGGCTTCCGGCTCCTGGATTCTTTTATACGGTTATGTCGTTAAGTCAGCAACATACAGTAAATAAGAGAAATTAAGTACTCCTGTGTCTTTAAAAATCCCCCCTGCCTTCGGCATCCCCCCTTATTAAGGGGGGAATTTAGGGAGAGGATTCTGTCAAAGCCTAATAAATGTTTACATAGTAATAGAAATAATTTTCTTTTTCCCCCTTAATAAGGGGGGTAGGGGGGATTAACCTTATCGGACGATCACCTTCGACATACCTGGCTTCTATTATTCTTTGATGATCTCCACATTCTGGTTGCAGTGTACATCCGCCACATTGCCCTCGTCAGTGTCCAGATGCACCTGCAGTCTCACCTTGTCGGAAAGGCGGATGACCACATTCTCAAAGGTAACTGAGGAAGGTCCACCTACCCGTAGTTTCACAATATCTCCCTTTTTGAGACCGAATTCGGCGGCCTCTTTCGGATTCATGTGAATGTGACGCATGGCGCGAATGCATCCCTCTTTCAACTCCACAACTCCCTTTGGCCCGACTAGGGTGATGGGCGCCGACCCTTTGATGTCTCCGGACATGCGCACCGGCGCATCTACCCCGAGGAAGATGGCATCGGTACGGGCAAGCTCCACCTGGGTACGGTCACGCATCGGCCCGAGGATTCTCACCTTTTCAAGAATACGCATCTTCGGTCCCACCAGCGAAACAGCCTCCTGTGCGGCATATTCGCCCGGCTGATACAACTCACGGTATGGGTGAAGCTCGGCGCCCGGCCCGAAAAGCGTTTCCAGGTCTTTCCTGCAGATATGGATGTGACGGACGGAAACACCGACCGGGATTTTCATGGGATGCACCGAGACTCCATGATCTTTAGACGAGAGGGTTTCAACCGGAGTCTTGCCGGAGTCGAGCTGCAAGCGCTCGAAGACCTCTTTCACGATCCGGTTGAGTATCTCCTGGTCCACTGAAGTTGACGGGGAAATGCTTTCGATGGTATTCATACATGCTTTTCCTTTTAGACGCAAAAGCCCTTTATATTTGAGGAACACTGGTATGCCAATATACTAGATTGTATGAAATTATACAATAATCACTTCCAAAAACAATAAAAAAGTAATTTGGGCTTTCCGAACACCAAAAATACTTTATGATCACCTTTTGAATTTTGTATGTATTGTATTACTGCACATGATATTATGATAATTTCTGGACTTGTGAATTAAAAAAAAGTATATTTACTGCAATCATGAAATCGCGATGCATTTTATTATACCATAAAATATTCTACTTTATACTATATCTTACGAGTTACGATGAATAACACTTTTCTTTGGCCGGTGGCTTTTCTCCTTATCATCACTATAAACCCCGTATATGCCGCCCTTCCCGATACCCTTCTTGTGACCGATCTCTCCCGTGATGCAGTCAACGAACTCCCCAAAGGATGGGAACAGATACTTCCCCCCAAACAGCATTCTCTTACCAGTTATACTGTGGAATATACCGGAACCGGTCCCTATATCCATACCGTTTCCAACTCAACCGGATCATGGATCGAAAAAAAACTGAATGATCTCGATGTCAAGACTTATCCGATCATGGAATGGGAATGGATGGTGAACAGCTTTCCCCAGGTTGAATGGGAGCGTGACAGAAAGAACGATGATTTTGCCATCCGGGTGGAGCTGGTATTTGATTACAAAGGGGGAAAGAACCCGTTGAACATGATTAAAAAAGGTCTCATTACCTCTCTGTTCAGACACTATCCACCGGAGTTGGTTATAAGTTATGTCTGGTCGGAGCATGTACCGGTGGAGGAAGGATATGCCAGTCCCACAACGGACCGTATGATAGTGATTCCCATCGAATCCGATGCAACTACGGTGAGACGATGGATGCATGAAAAACGGGACATCCGGGTTGATTTGAAAAAATACAAACCCGAAGAGAATCTGGTGCTGAAAAAAATCCGTATCCGTACGGATACGGAAAACAGCGGCACTACAGCCGACAGCGGGGTGAGGAATATACGGCTGATTTCGGAAAACAGGAGGTGAAGTGAAGCCTGAAAAACAAGGTTACCTATAGAAGGTCAGAAAACCGGTTTTCTCGATACCTCCGGGAAAATTCCCTCTTGCCCCCGCAATTCGAATACAGTTATATTATTTTTTCCCCCCAACCCCCCTCACATGTACGGAGAATACGGACAATGAGAACCCCCATGAGGTACTTCATTCGTATTGCTGTCCTTCCGTCGCTGCTGCTCATCATGTCGTGCTCGAAGAAAAATCCCGCCGGACCTGCAGATTCGACGGGGGATGATTTTAAAACCGGAGCGGCAACGGTATATACAGTCTCGGGCGGGGGAGCGACAAGCGTCAAGGATTCTGTCGTGACAGGAGCAACGTTCGTTTTCCCGAAAGGCGGAAGCGGGACCCTATCTGTTGCCCCGGTCGCTTCGGCGCCCTCTCTTTCTGCCGAGGCCAAGAAATTCGCCGTGGAATTCAGCGGTACAGAATCCATCCGGATCGCTGTGCCCCATAAAACCGGCGACCGGGTCGCTCTTTTCTCCTACGGTTCGATCGGCAAGGCGGCCATTGACGGCTGTGGTATTGAGGGCTGGTGGGGAATTCCGGCGACAGGGGATTCAAGCGGAGTTACGGTCTTCGAACTTCTGTCTCCGGGTGAACTTACCACCGCGAAAATTGCAGGTCTGTCTCAAACCGGTACAAAGAAGTATTTCGCTATCGCGCCATATTCCATAGGATCGGATATAGATGCGAATATACAGATGATTCGAACAAAAACGAGAGAGGCGGTCGATGTATGGATTAACAATCTCCCCTCATCGCTCCAGACGAGCGCTCGTAATAATGTGAACGGGACCCTCATGTACACGTTCGCATTTAAAGATGATGGAAACGCCTACGTGGGCAACAACAGCCTGTTATATTCCAATGCGATATTTTATTTAAATCCCTATCCCGTAGATAATAAAGCCGGACTGCCGACTATCGCGCATGAGGTGGGGCATTATATGACCCATGTACTTACCGGATATGCCCGCTACACGGAAATTAGGGACAGGATAACAGATTTGAAAGCATACGAGGATCACGGGCTCACACAATATCGCGAGGGTCGTAAGGATCTCCTCGAGGAATATGCTTATTTCTCAGAATTTATGATAACCGGAGAGCTCAATGGTTGCGATCTGAACACCAAATTGAATGTTCGAACATTTTTTTACGAAAAACACAATCCGAGAGATCACGACTATCCGAGCCAGGAAGGATACGGCGCGGTTCTCCTTGCAACGCTCATGAGAACCAATGGAGAGATAGTACATTTTGATTTTGATAAATTTAACCCGAAGGCAAGTATCGCAAAAATACCGGTCGTCGGCGCTTCGTTCACGGACATCCTGGGTATACTCGCCCGGGGCCCCCGCGATATCAACGAACTCCGCGCGTTCGTCCAGGACTACCTCGACGAGCGGGGAAACGAATACCGGTTCAAGCTCCCGGCGCTCTTGGAACCGCTCGGGTGGACATATCACGGGACAGGGAAGGTATTTGACAAATCGGGAAAACCTTTCAAAGGAGTACATGTCCAGTCTGTCTCCCAAGATGGGAAAAACGAATACCGTACGGTCATGAGCCCGCTTACCGGCGATGATGGTGTTTTTTACCTTCCCCGCATCTATCCCGGTTCGAATATCCTGAGAGTATTCTCTAACGGGGACAAGGACTCGACCGATGTATCCTTTAACGCAGACTGGTCCAAACCGACCAATACCGCGCTTGATCTTGGCAAGATCACCGTCGAGGATGTGTTGAGCACGCAGCGACTCACAGCCAAACATGTCACCGAGTTCAAGTTTGGAGACGAGGTTTTAGCGCGGGTTACGGTGACCGCCACAGCCGATGTTACCGGCTACGGGCTCAAGTCTGTTATCAATCCCGACGGCAAGCCTTCCGACAGCGCCATTTACATAAGTGCGGGCATGCCCGCGACTGTGAAGATCACTGCATCCAGCACCATAGAGTTGGGTAAAACCAGCTTTGGGTCAACAACTGGGGATTATTACGAGAATTGGACTTTTGGGAAAACAAGATATGTTTTCCGGACAAGTAATTATAACAAACCCCCCGTTTCGCTCCAGGAGTCCGTGAGCGGCAATACGTACACCGGTGACTTCACTTTCAAAGAAGGCGATAATTTCAGTGTAGAGGTGAATGCTTGGGTAGAAGACAAAAATGAAGAATACGAAAAGGGGAAATTAGTAGAATCATACTCAGGTGAATATTACGCTTTTGGTGTTGGATTTAATTTCTACACCAAGTCCGCGTTCAGCGATTTCTCAAAGTGAAGGGCAGAGTATAAACCGTCTCGATACCTGCTTCTTCATGGTGAATAGTACACTTTTGGAGTCGATTTATACATGACGACATAAATAAATACGCATGTTTTGAGTGTTTAGATCCTGAAAAGAGTTCAGGATGACAAGTGTCATGCCGAACTTGTTGCCGCTTCGCGGGAACGATGAAACCGTTTCGGCATCTATTTTGAAAAGAAACGCGATTAAATATGTCGTCATGTATAATTTCATTGCCAGGCAATATTTTCAGTCTTCAGTTTTTTCTTCGCCTTCATCTTTTTCCGCCGCAGGCGCCATCGGGAAAATGATAGCCTGGTCGGTAAAGAAGCGCTCGAAAACGATGATGCCGCCCAGCACTCCCGCCAGCACTATGAAACCGGACAGCCCGGTGAGTCCCATTGTCAAATCGCTTCCCCCGGAGATCAAAAGGAGCGGGATAGCTGCGAGCCCGTTCAGGGTCCCGAGGAAAATTCCCGGCGCTATCACGGATTTAGAGCGCAGCCGTATATAGCTCATTATGGGTGAAAGAAGGAGGGTATATATGATCATCATGCCTACCCCCGCGACCGGGTGCTCCGTATAGGTAAATCCCATAAGGATGATCGGCGCATGCCACACTCCCCAGATCAGCCCGATCAGACCGGATGCAGTCCAGAAACCGTACGACGAGAACTGCCGCTGCAGAAATCCGCGCCATGCCAACTCCTGACCAAGGGCAAAAATAGCACTGACAGTGACCCCGCCAATCATTCCGGTGATGAACGATAACCATAAAAACGGGATTGGCAGCATATCTTTTGCCATGCGGATCTGCTGAATCTGCTCCGGGGTCATGATGCCGGCCAATCTTTTGAAATACCCGGACATGTCCGGTGTGTATTCGTGCCAGGGCAATTCCAGGCCTACCTCGTTGGTCGCAAGGGCGATGAATGCCGGAATAAGCCAGGCGGCCAGGAACCAGCGGTTAGGTTTGAAATATATAGCAAGGGATTCCCGAAGCGGTTCATGGGCGATAAACTTCTGCATAAAGAGAGCTGCCAGACCGGGAATAAACATGTAGAGAATGGTGACCGGGTAGGAACTTTTACTCGTCCACACTCCTCCTGAAGCGGCAAAAACCCCCGCCAGGGTCCAGGAGAAAAGAAAAGTCAAGCCGACAAACAATAGCGTTCTTCTGGTATTCGATGTCATGAAAACTCCCCCTGGATGGGGTGCGAGGGAACGCGGCGGAAGGCCCTAAGCGAATTTCCGTCCCGGATTATTTAAAAAAATTGCTGAATATTGAAAAGTGCAGATTTAACCCAATACAGTTCATTTAAAAATTTTTGAACCACGAAAGCCACGAAAAACACGAAATTTGTCATTTTTTTAAAAAAATCATTTTTCGTGCCTTTCGTGTGTTTCGTGGTTAAAGATCCTTAATTTTTTCGCTTAAGTGAACCGTATTGAGATTTAACCGTACTAGAATACAGGAGAGCAACCGGGGAATCCAGAGAAATATTGAGAGTTATTGAAATTTTTTATATATTGCTCAGGTGATAAAATATTAGAATGCATCGTTTATAATAGATACCGAAACGGTTTCATCGTTCCCGCGAAGCGGCAACAAGTTCGGCATGACAAGGCGCTCGTCATCCTGAACTTGTTTTAGGATATAATCTTGTATACAAGGGAATCAGGCATGATACAAAAAACGTTGCATGAACTCACATTCGCGGTCTATGAGGATGATGAAATCACCGAAATTCTGGATCGCCTTATCCGTGACGAGCTGGTGGAATGTTTTCCTCAAGACAGCGATCATTTTTCTCATACCAGGGTCTGGCATACACGGCCTGCCTGGATTGTTGTGGGGTTCACGCCAGATGGAACGGTCGCCGCTTATTGCGCCATGGTTGAGAGAACGATTTCAGTCGGCGATCCCCCGCAGTATATACAGGCGGCGGGCGTCCAGGGATTTTCTGTCCGTCCCGTCTGGCGTAAAAGGGGAGTATCGGACTGTATGATGGAAATTGCCGCAACCGAAGCAAAGAGCCGCGGTCTGGATGCCGGACTCCTTTTCTGTCTGCCGGTGCTGGAAAAACTTTACGGCCGTATGGGATGGCATACCATCAATACACCGGTGATGGTTCGGGATGAGCAGGGGCGACCAGCTCCTCTGCCGGAAAAAAATATTGCAATGATCATACCGTTGAACCGGCGTGAATTCCCCGGCGGCGAGGTGAATCTCATGGGTTCGGATTGGTAAGGCAGTTTTGATAGGACTACAGAACGTACAGGAATTCGATTCACATTTACCATTAGAAATGATTATATTATTACTCCAGTGATTCAATATGAAAACGCATTTTGGAATAGATGCCGAAACAAGTTCGGCATGACACGATTCAATGTGAGGTAACATCATGAACGTCATCAATTATCATGCAGTGCCCGAGCAGAAAGTGGAAGATGGAGGCAAAAATGCCACCATAAGGTGGATTTTGACCGAAAACGAGGGCGCTGACCATTTCTACATGAGGATTATCGAAATTGCTCCCCGCGGTTACACTCCGCACCATGCGCATTCCTGGGAGCACGAGTTTTACATCCTGGAGGGAGAAGGAAAACTGGTAGGAGATGATGTATCGATTCCGCTCGGGGTCGGTGATGCCGGTATTGTGCCCGCCGGAGAGAAACATCACTTTGAAAGCACCCCCGGCACCAGCCTCAAATTTATCTGTCTCATCCCTTCAAGGAAATGCTTGTGAAGGATAGGGAATTGCCTTCCCTTTCCGCCTCGAAATAATCGCTATCTCTAATAATACCAAAGATTGCATTTCACATGGTAACTGTACGATATCGGACACTTACTGTCCGTATTCGGACACTTTTCGGACAGTTTTTCAAGTATAAAACTTGTATCATAATCGCTATTTTATTGTGATACAATATATTATATACTTTGGCACATAAGTTGCACTTTTATTTTCCGAACAGAAATACTCCATGACTGCACTTCGACCTTTACAAGCAGTCATACTATAAAACGTTTTAACAGGAAAGGCAGGTGACTTTTTATGAAGGAGCAGTTCAAATCCCGATTTTCCGGATTCTCCGATGTCATAGACATGGAGAAACTGGAGAAGGAGACACAGAGGCTATTCTATTTAGGGCTTCTTTTGTCGATCTCGATGTTTGCTGCATCCGCCTCGTTTTTCATGTTCAAGAAGACGGAAGTGAAGGTGGTAAAACCGCCGTCAATGGAGCTGGTGATCCGTCGTCCGCGCATGACCAAAGCGTTCGAATTCAAGAAGAAACGGGTGGCGCAGCGTATCATGCAGAGGAGAGAGATCGAGCAGCGCAAGCCTACCGCCGATATTCAGACCAAGTCCATCCAGACCACGGATTTGATGGGGACGGTGGCGACATTTGATTACACCCAGGAAATGAAGATGGATGTGGGGCAGGAAGTGTTTGTGCCCCAGGCACTCAACATCCAGATGACCGCTGCCCGTGAGCCTGAGAAGCAGATTTCGATGAAGGAGGAGATGATCTCGCTCGATGACCTGGACACCGGCCAGTACAAGGCGATGGTGATTCAGGACCCGAACAACAAGCTAAGCATCAAAGGCTTTATCTATATCGGCACGGCATGGGGCGCGCAGCTCAAGCCGCCGGACACTTTAAAGCGGTCGGTGATCGAGCTTGTGGAGGCGGTGAACCGCTATACCAATATCAACGCCAAAGTGGATTCCCACCTCTTCCTGGATTCTAGGAAGGTTTACGAAACGCCGTTTGTGTATATCACCGCCGATGCGGCATTTGAGCTGACCGAGATCGAGCGGAAGGTGTTCGGGGACTATCTGCGCAGGGGAGGTTTTGCAGTTCTCGACAACGGAACTCCTTGGTTTGAGTTCGGACAGGCGGAAGCCTCGCTTCGTCAGATGCTGCGGGATTCGTTGGGGAGCGATGCAAAATTTATGCCTATTCCCAATGATCATCCGTTATACCATTGTTTCTTCGATTTCAATGACGGTCCGCCCCAGGGATCGGAAATGTCACAGATGATGTTCACCGATACTACTGGAATACAGGGGGCCGCAGCACGGGGTTCCTCGATGGTCAAGCCGATTCTGTACCTGGAAGGGATCACCATAGATAACCGTATAGTGGCGATCTACTCGAACAAGGGGTATGCATTCAAATGGAAAGATGTAACCAATAACGAATCACAGCTCAAGATGGGAGTGAACATGATCGTGTTCGCCCTCACCCAGGCCGGCGGCATCGCCCAGCAGAAGATGGAATTCTTCACCGCTGTACAGTAACCTTAATTCAAGCAACAACACGACTCCCCAGTCTCTTCTCCCTCCGCGATAACTCAACGCTCGCGGCGAATCCCCTCCCCCCGGAAACGGAAAGGGAGAAGAGCGGGGGAAAGAAAGAAGAAATAAAAAAACAGAAGACCGGGAAAAAAGCCAAGGTCGAGTTCTCATAAAGAATGCAAACATATCAAAAGTGCTTGTTATTCCTGATGATCAACAAAAAAACTTTGCATTATTTCAGAATAACTTTAAGTAGGATAATATGAATATGATAATTTGGTCTATTTTCTCTTGCCTGTGTTTCTTATCGTCAAACCAGGTATTCTCGCAGGGCTTTGCCAATTCGGCATGGCCTATGTTCGGTCATGATCCAGGCCACACACACCAGGGCGTTTCAGCACCTCCTGCAACAAATGTTTTAAAATGGAAGTTCAAAGCTGATGGGCCAATATTTGCACCAGTTATCGGTGAAGATGGAACGATTTATGCGGGATCATATGATAGGCATATATATGCACTTCGTCCGGATGGTACGCTCAAATGGGAATATGAGGTGGATGGACCAATTAGAGGCAGTCCCGCCATCGGAAGCGATGGAACAATTTACTTTGGATCTTCTGATTATAATATTTATGCTCTTTATCCCAACGGTTCTCTTAGCCCGATCTATTCATAAACTTAAGGATAAAATCCCCCCGCCGTTTCACGGCGACCCCCTGGTTAAGGGGGTTATTAAAAAAGGAAAAAGACAGTCTCGTACATAATTCTCCCCTTAATAAGGGGAGATGCCGACAGGCAGAGAGGATTTCTGACTCAATAAATTGTGATGAATATATTTTATGAATTATCCGGGTTAGATGGAAATATAAAACTAGTTATGTCATCTATACTTCTGTCGTATTAGGGAACGATGGGATGATATTTGTCAGTTCATCTGATAATTACCTTTATGCTTTCACTGCAGATGACAGTCTTCGATGGAAATACAAATTTGCCGGAATAATAGATCAATGGCCGGCTGTCGGTCGAGATGGTACCGTATATTTTTCTTCCGGCGACAGTTTTCTCTATGCGGTCAATCCCGATGGTTCTCTCAAATGGAGATATGGACCGGATACCGTTGTCGGGCCGCCATCTCCTTCAGTCGGCGAAGACGGTACGATTTATGTAGGAACCCAGAACAGAGAACTCGCCGCCTTCAATCCAGATGGAACATTGAAATGGAGTTTACCTTTAGATGATGGATTTATCCATGCCTCTCCGGCCATCGGCAAGGATGGTACCATTTATATCGGTTCTGAAAATTTTTTTCTTTATGCAGTCAATCTCGACGGTACGCTAAAGTGGCGATTTCCGACCGGAAGACATATTTATGACGCGGCCGTCATCGGTAGCGATGGTTGTATTTATGTCCCCTCGGATGATCAATATATGTATGCTATCAATCCTGATGGTAGCCAGCGATGGAAATTCCCCTATGGAGATCCAAATTCTCAAACTGCTGAAGGCCGGGCAACCGCTACCACGCCGGTTATTGGCGGCGATGGAACCTTATATTTCGGAACCAGTAACGGATCTTTAACTTTCGGAAATGTTTGCGGCTACCTGTATGCACTTGCCCCGGAAAGGACGTCAGGAATTCAATCCGATTCTACATCATTTATGATTGAAAAACCTTACCCCAACCCGTTCAACCCGTCGACAACTATCGCTTTTTCGCTCAAAGCGCCCTCGCAAGTGAAAATTGCGGTCTACTCGATTAATGGACAGAAAATTGCCGATCTCACGAACAAAACGCTGGGCGCGGGCCGTCATTCGGTTGTTTTCGACGGCTCAAAGTATGCCTCCGGAGTCTATTTCTACCGGTTCGAATCGAATGCGGGAATTAAAACCGGGAAGATGCTGTTGGTGAAATAGGAACAGGCAACGAAAAATACTATTCATATTTATTCACTTTCTTGTTGAGATCATTGCCATGATTTCTCTAAAAAGAAAAAAATCTTTAAAAGTCCAATTGACGTGCAAATTCTTCTTCTCTGGAATCATTGCGGCAGGGATCCTGTGCGGAGCGACGGACTCCGGTCTGATTTATGCCCTTCATGGGGAAAAGCCGTCTAAGGCCCAGCCCGTGGTGATGGCTGCGCGGCATCCTGGCAAAAGCAAAATCTGTGAGATTACCAAACCTTTTCGCCCGGGGATACCGAAATACAGAGAATTCGTTACTAAGAAAATCTTCGCTATCAAATTCTCACTGCCTTATCCACAGATTATTGACTTTGGCTCTATCCCTGAATTGCCGGACATGACCATATCACCGAGTATTTCTCCCGATCCGGCATTCCCGGAGATTTCGATGAATCTTGAAAACAAGTCGGTGTTGAGGAAACCGGAGAAAACCTTCTCTCTCAAGGAGGAAATGCTCAACCTCAGTGACCTTAATACGGGACAATACAGCGCAATGACAGCGCAGGAACTTTCAGTACAGGGAAGTATCCGGGGTTACCTCACCATTCACACAGTTTGGGGAGAACAGCTCCGGATGTCAGACCGCATTAAAAGAGCGCCATTGAACCTGGCGGAGGCGTTGAACCGTTATACCGACATTGTTGCGCAAGCCGGTCATCACCTGTTTCTCAGCTCACCGCGGATATTCCAGATTCCCTTCCTCTATATCGCCTCGGACACTGCATTTGAACTGACAGAAACAGAACGGATCAATCTGGGCGAATATCTCCGGAACGGGGGGTTCGCCTTTGTCGACAACGCCTCCCCGGAATTAGAAATAAGCGCTGCGGAAGCCTCCCTTCGCAGGATGTTTCGGGATGCCCTGGGAGCGCATGCACGATTCGAGCCGATCCCGGTCAGCCATCCTCTGTACCACTGCTTTTTTGATTTCAGGGACGGCCCCCCGCCGGGCGGAGAAATAAAAATGATCAATACAGAAACAGTTGGTTTGTGCGGGAGTTCCGCTTTCGCCCAATCGCTGCCCAAACCGGTTCCTTTCCTGGAAGGGGTCTTGCTCGATGACAGACTGGCCGCGGTCTACTCCGACAAGGGGTACTCCCAGAAGTGGAGTTCCCTGAACTTCATCGAAAATCAGCCCCAGCTCAAGATGGGGGTCAATGCAGTAGTATATGCCCTGACCCAGGAAGGAGGAATAACCCAACATATCATGGAGCATTTTACCGATATTCCTTAAATGAATCTCTCGTAAAAGCGCAAAGGACACAAAAAAAGAAATATGCTTGATTGATTTATAAATCTGGATATATTTCTTCTTAGGCAAATCGAAAAAAGACCTTGCAGCAAGTAAAAATTGATGCCGAAACAAGTTCAGCATGACGCGGTGAGGAAAACACATGGAACCCCCCCGCATATTCCCCGGCCCCTCAAACCTCATCGACATCCGGCGCTTGGAACGCCCTTCCCGTCATCTCCTCTACCTGGGATTCCTCTTCGCCATTCTTTTCCATGGACTGTTGGGTGTTTTTGTAACATTCAAAGCGC
>JAUYCD010000084.1 GCA_030692375.1 Candidatus Latescibacter sp.
TCTACATCAATACTGTGGGTGCATATGCGAAGGAAGATGTAATCCGCACCTACGTTGAGCAACAGGGTAAACAATATCGAAGAATCTATAGTGAGCAAATATCATTTCTGAATGACTTGTTTTGAAAAAACAGCGTGATACTTCGCAGCTCTGCTGCGGGGTAGTTCATTCTGCAAAAACGCAAAGATATTGGAAAGATTCTGAATAAATTTGTGGGGAAAGAAGCGGAGTTTCTTGAAGAATTTACTTAACTGGCTTGCCCTTTCGAGAAAGGCGAGCGTCCAGATATAGTGCTCTCGTACCTATCGGGAAGCATAGGAATAGAAGTGACCGAGGTCATATACGTAACTGTTCATTTGCGTTAAGAAGCTCGATACCGTAAACAGTGCCGTCAGGTGAAATATCTACGTTCATTTCATCACTTAATCGGATAGTTTCAACCGCCGCTTTCTTTTTATGCAGGCGTATATAAGCATTGTTGAGCTTGGGATCATAAGATAATTTCATGAACATCCCCCTATTGCGCCAAATAGCTCATCACAAACTGGTCGATATCGCCGTCCATGACTGCCTGGATGTTGGAGGTTTCGGTCCCGGTGCGGAGGTCTTTCACCATGGTATAGGGCTGGAAAACGTAGGAACGTATCTGGCTGCCCCATTCTATTTTTTTCTGATCCTTGGTGTACTCGGCCTGTTTCTTTTCCTCTTCCTCTTTACGGAGCTGGTATAATTTCGACTGGAGAACTTTCATGGCGAACGATTTGTTTTTATGCTGGCTTCGCTCGTTCTGGCACTGCACCACGATTCCGGTCGGCAGATGAGTAATCCGGACAGCCGAAGAGGTTTTGTTGACATGCTGGCCTCCGGCGCCTGAAGAACGGTAGACATCGATCTTCAGGTCCTTATCGTCGATCTCCAACTCGGCGGTTTCCTCGATCTCGGGGAGCACGCTTACCGAAGCGAAAGAGGTATGACGGCGGGCGTTTGCATCAAAGGGACTGATACGAACCAGGCGGTGCACTCCGCTCTCGGCTTTCAGATACCCGTAGGCGTAGTCTCCTTTTACCAGGAGCGTTACACTCTTTATTCCCGCTTCTTGGCCGGACTGAATGTCCAACTCTTCGTACTCAAATCCCCGGCGTTCCATCCAGCGGGTATACATTCGCAGGAGCATTGCAGTCCAATCCTGGCTTTCCGTTCCTCCCGCCCCAGAATTTATGGAAAGAATGGCATTCTTCGGATCATCGGCGCCGCCGAGCATGGTCTGAAATTCGAGCGATGATATCTTTTCATCGAGGGTATCGAGGGCAGTGGATACTTCCCGAAACACTGTTTCATCGTTCTCTTCTTCGGCAAGATCCTGGAGAACGGAAACATCGTCAAGAGAAGTTTGTAAGTCCAAGAGAGCTTTGAGCGGTTTTTCCCGCATGGTTATCTGGTCTATGACTCCCTGCGCGGCGCGGCGGTCGCCCCAGAAATTAGGCATTTCGCGCCTGGCATAGAGCTTTTCCAGTTCCTCGCGTTTACGATCCGGGTCAAAGATGCCTCCTGAGATCGTCCAGCCGGCTTTTCAACTCTTCAATTTTCATAGTCTGAACAGACATAGAACCTCCAGAGAAATGGATGCCGAAACGGTTGCTAAAAGATGCGCTGCGCTTGCATCGTTCCCGCTAAGCGGCAACAAGTTCGGCATGACTTCTGTGTGATATCCTGAATTTTGAATAGATGCCGAAATAAATTCGGCATGACCATGTCACCCTGAACTTGTTGCCGCTTCGCGGGAACGATGAAACCGTTTCAGGGTCTAACGAACGAACAGTAACGTACAGACGCATCGCACTGCGTATTTATTTCAATCCCAGCACATCCTGCATATCATAGAGGCCCGGTTCGGCTTTCACCACGAATTTGGCCGCCCGGAGCGCCCCTTTGGCGAAGGCGTCTCGTGACTGCGCCTTGTGCGTGAGTTCAATCCGCTCGCCGATGGTTCCGAAGCTGACCGTATGCTCTCCCACCACATCGCCGATTCTGAGTGCGTGGATGCCGATCTCCCGGCGGGTTCTTTCCCCGGTTATCCCTCGCCTGCCGTAAACCGCTTCGGTATCGAGATTCCTTTTCAGCGTTTCAGCTACAATCTCCGCCAGCCGGTTGGCGGTTCCGGAAGGAGCGTCCTTTTTGAACCGGTGATGAGCTTCGATGATTTCAATATCATATTCGTCGCCGAGAACAGCGGCTGCCTCCGCCGCCAGTCTGAAGAGGAGATTCACTCCCACACTCATGTTCGGCGCCATCACGCAGGGTATGGGGGAGACAAGGCGGCGAAACTCCGGAAGGTGTTCTTTCGGAAGCCCGGTCGTTCCGACTACCAGAGGAGTTTTCGCGCCGCCGCAAATCTCCGCGGTTTTCAATATCGCATCCGGCCAGGTAAAATCAATCACCACATCCGCATTTTCCGCCGCCGCTTTCAGATCATCGGTAATCTGAACGCCCAGCCTGCCGATGCCGATGATTTCACCGGCATCCAGTCCCGGCTTGAAAGCGCCGCCGGACTCCACGGCTCCGGATACCTCTATGTCCGGGTCTTGCAGCGCCAGGGCAATAATGCTCCGGCCCATTCTCCCCAGGGCGCCGTTCACAACGAGTTTCATATCTTTACCCTGCTTTCCGACAATAGAATTTCCCGGTTATGTCATTTGGTAAGTATTTTTGAAAAAATTTGCGCCTTGATTGCACAATCAGATCCTGAAACGAGTTCAGGATGACACGTGTCATGCCGAACTTGTTGCCGCTTCGCGGGAGCGATAAAACCGTTTCGGCATCTATGCACCGTGTCATGCCGAATGGGTTCCCTGCTTTTGCACGGTAAAAAGTAGGGCATCGGCTTCTATTTACAACAATACGTTCGTATAATCACGGATATCAAAACATTTGAAGAAAATAAGAAGATGGAAAGGTAAACACAATGAGAAAATAACAGGGAAGCTCAAAATCGGGAATTTTATTAAATGTATAAAAATAATATTGACAAGTGGTATTTTTTTATACTTATTTGATAGATACTGTGTATACCGTGTTCAAATTCCCCTTCCAACGAAAGGAGGCGGTATCGGGAACGAATGTGAATGGTGAATGGTGTTAATGAAAAACTCCTTCCACGCAGTTCCTTTTCGAGGGGTAAGAGTATGAAAAAAGCCATTGTAATTGCCCTGGCGGCGGCTCTTGTTTCCACCAGTGTTTTTGCCGCCAATTTCAGTCCCAAACTGCTCCGCCTTTCCGCTCCGAGTAAAATTGCTTACAATTTTGACGGTAAACCCCTTGAGATTCCGGTCACTGTCTCCGGTGTGGGCGCCGGTACTATCTTCTGTGTCTACACGAACGGCAAGGGCGCCTCCATCGGGAAAGTGCAGAACGGCTTCCTGGGCTGGCACTATGTCAATAAGATCGACACCGCCATGTATATTTCCACTGTTTATAATCTCGATGTCGGTACAAACAAGCTGATATGGGACGGAAAAGGCAAGCTCGGCGCCCCTGTGCCTGTCGGTGTATACACGTATTACCTCTGGGCCTATGATAACCGGAACGCCAAGGTATTTGTTTCGCGTTATATGACTTCCATCCAGCACAACCTGGGGAACCAGATACATATACAGGAAAAGGATACCAAGGGTCTTCCCCTGGCCAATCCTTTTGCGCTCATGCAGGGTAGATGGAACATCAGCGGGAGCAGAGCCAAATGGATAATCGGCAGCGATCCCAATGATTCATCGTTTGTCGAGACCACCAGAATAACCATGACCAACTGGGGTTTTGAACGCGTTATCGCGCCGGCCCCGACCGATTTCACAAGCTTTTTCATATCCGGTGGTATGACCCGTACTATAGGGAGTCAAAAGGGCGTCTGGAAGATGAAATGGGTTCCCAACGGTAACGCTACAGTCGATGTCTCCTGGGGAGCTAACGGATTCGCAGGTATAGGCCGCCCCTGGGATGATTTCGCCGGTCCCGACACGGATGACACCTATGTGTATTGGGCTAACAACAACTACCATGCATATAATAATAATTTGCCTGAAGCCGAGCTTTATGCCTTTGATTTGATAGACGGTGCAACAGTAAAAAAATTCGATCTCGCAAGCTGGTGGTGCCGTTTGGATGATTTTAAAGCCGGAGGCTTCCTGAACGGCGGCCCGAACGGATTGGCCGTCACTCGGGACGGGAAAATGTTACTTGGCAGCCACGCCTCCTGTCTCACTCAGATGGTCAACCCTCTGGCGGAAACGGTAAACGATCTGGTGATTTGGGCCAACCAGAACGGCGATTATATATATGACCATAATTTTTCTCCGACCGCTCTTTTAAAATGGGTATGCAATGATTACAAGACGCCTCCCTTCACCACCTCTTTCCAGGCCGATGCCAATAATTTCGTAGTCGGCGCGGTTTATGACCTCGGGGCGATTTCCTTCGGCCTTGAGGGGCCGGACGGCACCGGTATCGCCAATCTGGCTTACGCAGGCGAGACGGCTGCCCGGAAGTACTATGTGAATTTTGTCGATTACGGCTCTCCCTTTGACGGAATGTATACGGATAACCAGGGTTCCGTTCCGAAA
>JAUYCD010000085.1 GCA_030692375.1 Candidatus Latescibacter sp.
TCATCATCTTGGAGAAACTGTAAAACCACATGAGGCTATGGATAAACTCCCGTGGGTACATATCCTTATCGGAAATGCCAAAAGCTTTATCCGGGGTACCTATCATGGTGTAAGCCACAAACATCTTCAATGTTACCTGAATGAATTTTGTTATCGCTTTAACCGGCGATTCAATGAATTACTGATTACTGACAGACTCTTAACTGCTTGTCTGAATACCTCCACTATTACCTATGCGGAGTTAACTCGATAAGCGAATAATATTATTTCAATTCTAGAAATGTAACATCTCTTGTAAGAAAATATCGGGGTAATCTCAGGTCTCCAATATTACATCTTCTGACTTCCAGCCATTTTCCTTTTTCGTCCTGGTAACCGTAACCGTGCTGGTCAAACACAATAGGTTCGCCTTTATAATCGCCGAGAAGAAGCTGGCAATGGCCTCCGCAGCTTTGAATGGAAACAAACGGTTCATTTTTAAGAATATTTTTATAGTAGTATTCCTTACCCATTTTCGGATGCAGAATTGTTGTGTTATTATCATTAAAAAATGTAAACAGGCTGCCGTTGTTAGGCAGGTTGAATCCGAAACAGGCAAATATGTCCCTATATGTCGTTTCATGCTGGCGGCCGAACCATGCGCCGCTCCAGTCGTAAGGTTTATCGAGAAGTTTAAACGCTGTCTCAACAATATTTCTGCGGGTATAGGGTAAAAATCCCACATGAACATCGTTATTTTCTTTAAGCCATGCAGTTTCGGTCGTAAACTGTCCGTTCAATTTCCTTACAGGCACTTTTATCATACGGTGATTACTTTTTGAAACAAGAGGAAGCCGGGTGCCCATTCCGAACCATCCCGAGGCACAGATACAGCTTTCATCGCTGTAAAACGGCACCCTGTCCGCTGTAGCAACCACATAATCACGGGCATTTACATATTCATCGATTATATTTTTATCAACGAATGCCACATCCTCGCATCTGAGCCAGCCATATCCCTCCTCACAGAACACGAACATATACTCGCCGGATAGCGAAAAATGAAGAACCATCACCGGTTTACCAATTTTTTCAATCCCGATATTCCATAAATCCCAGCGCATTTTCCCTGACTGAGTGTTTCCGGGCTGTTCGGGCATTGAGGGAATATTTCTGAGGCGTGCGGGGCGAACAGTTATTCCATCACGGACATTTATGCTGTTTTTTATCTTGCCGAAAGCCATTTCATTTTCGAAATCGTTAATTTGTCCGGAACTGTAAGGTATCGCAAGATTGTTTGCATAAACCTGGCTTCTCAGGTATTTGATTTCAGCACTTATTCTTGCCTTTACCGTATCTGCTGCCGCATTTGGGCTCAGACTATGAAGGTTGGTGGATCTCAGAGAAAATCCAGGCCACCATTGAATTATTTTCGGGATTCTCTCTACAGGAACACCTTTAAAAGGATCCTGGGAGTTGATTCTCATCTGGTAATTCTTATTCATTTTTTCGATTTGGTCTGCACTGAGAATTATCTCATCGGGATTTTTCATCCGTTTAATCCAATAAGCCTTAGTTTTCATCTCCGGCAAAATCCAGGGAAGAACATCGGGAGCCCTGTTATAAAGAGCATCCTCAGGGTCCGGTATCACATCAAGTGTTACGGGATCAATATGTTCCGTGAAGACATAAATGGGAAAAGCCATCAAAATAATCGCATAACAAATGAGAATTCTTACCTGTTTTATCATCGTATGCCTCTTGTTTATAAATGAAATAAATTGGATTCTTTAAGTTCCAGTTTCGGATGCTTCCTGAAAAGTACTCTCTATAATACGAAAAAATAACCGTTTTGTTCAATTTTTCTTATCAATGTCAGATGTGTGTAAAAAATCATTTCCCGATACGGGATCTGGCGCTTTCAAGGTTATACCGGGCCTTATCGTTCTCCGGATAAATCTGCAGAACCCTGGTATACCATTGGATTGCATCAGCAATTTTCCCCTGTTCAAAAAAAATGTTCCCGATGTAATTCATTGACTGTACATCTTTGGGATCATAGTGTACAGCCAGGAGAAACTGCTGCCTGGCTTCTTCCAGCCTTTTCTGCTGAAAAAGAATAAATCCCAGATTATAATATGCAGTGTTGTTCGTAGAATCGATGCGGAGAACTTGATTAAACTGTTTCCTGGCTTCTTCAAAATTTCCTTCCGCTATGCAGGCATTCCCGAGGTTTATATAGCTGATCATGCTCTCAGGTTCCGCTTCAAGGGCAAGGGTAAACTGAGCCTTGGCCTCTTTAATATTCCCTTCCTTCAACAGGAGATTCCCGAGATTATCATGGGTGACCGAATAGATGGAATCCAGACTCATTGCTCTAAGAAATAATGACTTTGCATCAGCGATATTTCCTTCTTCCGCGAGTATGTTTCCCAGGTCGTTGAGAGCATCGATATTCTTTGGTTCAATGCTCAAAGTTTTCAAATATTCGTTTTTTGCTTCTTCAATTTTTCCATGAATTTGATAATAAACTCCGAGATTATTATGCGGCCGCGCCTTGTTCGGAGATTTTTTTACCGTATCGCTCCACAGGGTGTATTCATTTTCCCATACTGTATTTCTCTGGTAAGTCAAATAAGAATTTATACTTATCAGCACCAGGAAAGCAACTGCGGCTGCTTTGGCGTACCGTTCCCATAAAAATGTATGGAATACACTGATCGCCACCAGACAAAAACCGAACATGGGCAGATAGAGCCGGTGTTCGAATATCACATCCTGGATCGGTTTGATGCTTGATTCCACTGAAAGAGAGAGGAAAAACCAGAATATTCCTACGGAAACAAGACGCCTGCGGGGGAATATCCAAAAAGCTAACACCAGAATCCCGGCCAGGAGGATAAAACTGAGGAAAGTAGTCGGTTCAAAAAAACTCTGGGAAGCCGGAAAATCATAATCGACATTCTGATGTACCGGAATAATAAGAAGCCTCAAATAGGTTGCCACCACCCGGAACTCGGTCATGAGATAAATCCAGCTGGTCAAAGGCGGATCCTGCATCCGCGCCGACATGACCGGACTAAAAAGAGATTTCTGATCGAGAGATAAAAGAAAAGGAACGGTGAGGGCGACGGCAACTGACGGGATGATGTAAAACAGCGCCTTTCTGGTCATAATCGCACGCAGGTTTATTTTCGGGTGGAAAAAACCATACTCGAAAAGGAGGAGTGCAAAGGGCAGGGTGAAAACTGTCTCTTTGGTGAGAAAGCCCAGTACTCCCACAACAGCGGAACCGGCAAACCAAAGTCTCCTGGTATTTTTTTCTTTTGAAAGCCTGGCTTTCAAATAAAAAGACAACGAAGTCAAATAAAACAAAGTGGCCAGAGAAGCCATCCTCTGAACGATGTAGGTAACCGCCTGGGTTTGAATCGGATGCGATACAAAGAGTAACCCGCAGCCGAGAGCCGCGAGTTCCCTGTAACGGCTGATTTTCACCCTCTCCATGACCGGAGTCGAGAGAATAAGGATAACCAGCCACCAGACTGTTAACGATACTCCCAGATGGATAAGGAGGTTGACCAGGTGATAGTCGAAGACATCCTGTTTATTGAAATGGTAATTCATTGCCAGCGTATAATTGGAAACGAAACGCCGGGGATTGAATTCCCATAAGGCTTTAGGATTATCTATGGAATGATAAACCGGGTTCTCGTTATATATATCATCAAGTTGAAATGAACAGTGGAAGCTGTTGGAATACACCATCACTCCCAGAATGATGATGAACAGGATGGAAAGCAGCCTGAGAAGCGCTCTTTGACGAGTACGCACAGGAGTCGTTAAATGATTTGAGTTATTCCGCTTCATTTTGCGCCTTTGGAAAGAATGGTAACCGGCAAGATATGCTTTTTACCTGATCTTTATGAGCATGTCCTCCGGGGAATTCCATGTATTGTCCGAAGCCGGAGTGTAAAATATAGCAGTATGGTTTTGTATTTGGCAAGAAATATGCTCATATTAACTATCTACGACTCGAAATCAAGCGCCAACGATCTCGCTGAAATCATCCTCCGCGACCCTCCCCTGACCGCCAAGATTCTCAAAGCGGCCAATTCCGCCTTTTATGGGGCGGCTACCACGATTAATTCCCTCCGTCGCGCTGTGGTAACACTCGGAGTTGAAACCGGAAATTGAAGGGTTTTTCTCCAACCTGCACAAGTATTAGCCCCCTCCTCCATGATATTCTTTATCAATAATAAGCATTGTGTATGAAATCTATCGCTGTGTTTAAACTGAAATAGATTGCTTCTAACGGGTATTCTCCCTTATATTTTTTATCAACATATTTCGCTGCTATCTTCGGCGCCGTTTCACAGAAAGCGCCGACTTCCGACATCGACCGTGAACGGGCGATGAAACTGGGAAAGAACATCGCATCCATGGCGAAAAAAATATTTTAAAGGCGTTGAATGCATGCAAAGTTCTCTAAAGAAACCTCCTGCCCTCAGCAGCCCGGACAAAATTCAACTGACTTTATCCTATCTGCTGAAAGCGGTCATGGTATTTACAATAATGGTGTGTTTCATTAGATTCAATTTCTTTCTTGCATTTACTGGACTTTTGATTTTTGTGTTCAGCTCTCTTCCCGCAATTATCGAACGAACATTTCGCATTACCCTTCCGGTGGAAGTTGATCTGCTCCTGACCATATTTATTTTTGCTCACTTTGTATTGGGAGAATTTGCAAATTATTACAACCGCATCTGGTGGTGGGACCTCCTGCTCCATACCTCATCGGGAATCCTGATCGGTATGGTTGGATTTGTCATTATTTACTTTTTTCTCTTTACCAGCCGGGTAACCGCCAATCCCGCGTTAGTCTCTCTCTTCAGTGTTACATTTTCTCTCGCGGCAGCGACGCTCTGGGAAATATTCGAGTTTCTGATGGATCAGCTATTCGGTTTCAATATGCAAAAATCAGGGTTTAATGATACGATGGCCGATCTTATCGTGGCTTTTCTGGGGGCCAGTGTGGTCGGCATTGGTGTATACCGATATCTGACCAACGATGAAGACGGATTGATAAAACGGACAATCAATCGTTTCATTTTATTCAACCTGAGATTGAAAGACCGGCGGCTCAGGAGAAAGAGATTGAAAAGAGCACGACGGCAGAAGGTATGATTCGATATCTTCTCTGCCATATACCTGAAACTCCTGATAATTCATGTTCCCAAACGATTCATTTATTGCTCCGGCGAATAATTATTGATACCAATATTTGGAATAGATGCCGAAACAAGTTCGGCATGACGTCATCCGATGTCACTCTTTAATCACCGGAGCAATAACTCATTTCACCTTATACAGGAGGAGGTTTATTCCCATGAGGAAAGACCCTGTTCTCTTCACGATACTGTTCGGAATATTTGCCGCTTTTCTTTCGAGCGGCTGCGGGAACAATGAGGCAGTCATGCGGAAGATCGCCCGTGAGGAGGCGAAAAAGGAGCAGGCGGAATTTCTGAAATCATTCGCGCCGGAAAAATTCGGGTTCGGCGGGGCGCTGGAAAAGGAGTGGTCTCACGCCCAGGGGGTGAAAGTGGGAAACTTTATTTTCATATCCGGGCAGCAGCCCTACGATACCGATCTCGACGAAAAAGGGATGCCCAAAAGAGACCTCGAAACCGGGAAACCCTTCGAGGATCAGCTTAAAACGGTGCTCGATAACATCCGCAAGGTCCTCGACCATTACGGCGCCACGATGGACGATGTTGTGTTTCTCCAGAGCTTTGTCGATGAGAAAGCAGAAAAGAATGTGGCAAAATTTGATAACGCCGCCAAGGTGATCAAGGAGTTCTTCCCCAACGCGCAACATGCCATGACGTTTGTTTCGGTGGATAATCTTTATGGCAAGGAGCAGCTTATCGAGGCTAACGCCATTGCGGTGATGCATAAGTAATGCAGAGCGGAATGGCAGCACAAACACTAAAACACTTTTCACAAAAGGAGTGAGCCATGAAATACCTGTATCTCATTTTTGGTCTTGCCGCAATCTTCTGTTTAGTGAGTATGCCGACAACAACTTTTTCCCAGGCCGGGAAACCCCGTGTAAGTTTGAAAGCAAGTGTGACCCAGAGGCTGGGAGCGGACACGGATATTACCATTGATTACAGCCGGCCCGGTGTCAAGGGAAGAAAAATCTGGGGCGATCTGGTTCCTTACGGTTTGGCGCCTGGGAACAAATCATCGAAGGATAAACCATTCCCCTGGCGTGCCGGCGCAAACGAAAACACCATTATCTCGTTCAATAAGGACATTTTAATTGAGGGACAAAAACTGTCTGCGGGCAAGTACGGCATCCATATAATACCCTCAAAAACAACATGGGTCATCGTTTTCAGCAAAAACAGCACCGCATGGGGGAGTTATTCCTATAACCAGGATGAAGACGCACTCCGTGTGACAGTCACCCCGGTTAAGGCGCCTTTTGAGGAATGGCTGATGTTCGGATTTGATGACCTGACGGCAAATTCGGCGACGGCATTCCTTCGCTGGGAGGAACTCAAAGTGCCTTTCAAGATCAAACTGGCCGAATAATTATTCATGACGACATAAATAATTGCGCATGTTTTGAGTGTTTAGATCCTGAAACGAGTTCAGGATGACACGTGTCATGCCGAACTTGTTGCCGTTTCTCGGGAACGGTGAAACCGTTGCCGTTTCTCGGGAACGGTGAAACCGTTTCGGCATCTATTTTGAAAAGAAACGCAATAAAATATGTCGTCATGTACAAAAGTTCGGGGAATCATCCCCACTTCACTTTGGCCACAATTTTACGTTTTCAGGAAAAGCGATCCGGCCGCTCCGAGAAGGGCAACGATTCCGGCAAGGAGAAAAGCCGGATCGAATGATCCTGTCGTATCGGCGATTGCTCCTAACACATCGCCGCACGCCGCCGCCATGATTGCCGGGATGCTCCATGCAGTCAGCCCGAAGAGCACTGCGGACAGTAAAAATCCGGGCGGCTCAGTCCAGAGCGCGAAAAGACCGAACGCGGCTGCCTGGAGCACATACACGATAGCCAGTGTATATTACCGTCCGAGCCGGTCCGAGACACTCCCCCAGATAACCCCGCAGAAAAGACTCAGCCAGCCGATGAGCATGAAGAGATTACCGGCGGCGAAACCGCGCTTTCTTTTGCTGAACCAGGAAGAGAGCAGCCCCATGACCGGAACATTGCTGGCGCCGCTTCCCACTCCGGTCAGCCCCCGCCAGAAAGCAACCATGAGAAAGCCCTGCGCAAAACCGGTCATGAGCATCCCTAATCCCGCCAGCGCCAGCCCGGCGGAAATTACCATCCTCGGACCGAACCGTGTGGCGAGCGCCCCTCCGATAATGGAAAGC
The DNA here is from genome assembly GCA_030692375.1 of Candidatus Latescibacter sp. Taxonomy (NCBI): domain Bacteria; kingdom Pseudomonadati; phylum Candidatus Latescibacterota; class Candidatus Latescibacteria (ex Chuvochina et al. 2023); order Candidatus Latescibacterales; family Candidatus Latescibacteraceae; genus Candidatus Latescibacter; species Candidatus Latescibacter sp. Next base: position 7,384 of record JAUYCD010000085.1, read on the forward strand.
AGCAGGTACCCGACGAGGTTGGCGGTAACCAGCGCGCCTGCCTGGGTATTGGCAATGTCCAGCCCGCGCTGCATGGAGGGCAGAACGAGCGTATATCCGAACCGGGCCAGCCCCAGCGCCGCGAATACGACGCCGACGCCGACCGCCAGAATGATCCATCCGTAAAAGAAATCGCCTCGATGTTTTTCCATGTACAAACCGATGAGAGAGAAATTAAAGTGGGGGGAAAAAAATAAGGTTCGACAATTTGTCTTCACCCGGTATTTATGTTTTTCAGGCGCGCCGACCGATTTTTTTGGATATTGTGCTCAAAGTTACGGTGTGAATTCTGCATAATCAACTATTATTTTCATCCAAAAACAGATGGCGAACCGCGTTCAGCGCCGCACTCTATAAAAGGAAAGTATCGTTGCAGAAAGAAATCTGTTTGGAAGGGAAATGCAGGCTTGACTTGACAAGGAAGCGGGCTGTATTTTGAGCATTAATGGAAAACATTTGCGATTATAGAAAATTCTGCGATAGGCTCACATATGTATTATTATAGAATACATATTTTTCAGAAAAGTACAGTTCATACTTTCAATATTATTCAATAGAAATTATTTGATACACAATTGTTTCGAGCTTTTTATAAGTCTCTATCGTTAGTGTCTTGTATAGAACACGGCAATTTGAGGTAGTAGCCCCTATTTGGTAAAACTATCTAAAACCGTAATATATGAGCAACCACATGTCAACACTGGAATCAATAGTTGAATGGGCTGAAAAAGATTTAATAGCATGGCAAAGTGATGCTGCACGGCGCTTTCTGACCCAAGATGAGGTGGGCGAATCTGACAAGCTTCAAATCATGGCTATGCTGAAAGAACGTCATAGTCTCGGCGATCCAGAAAATCCAGCACCAAAACCTCAGCCACTTAAGAAGGGGCATGTTTCAGGCGTCCCCCAAACCCATTCAACAGTTACCCTTAAGGCAATGAGAATTGATTGCAATGTGAACGCAATTCCAAATGGATCAATCCTTAAATTCGGTCACGAAGGATTATCCGTAATATATGGTGAAAACGGCTCCGGTAAGTCGGGATATGCCCGTGTTCTAAAGAGAGCCTGCAGTGCTCGCGATAGCAAGGAAAGTATACTTCCAAATGCTTTCACAATTTCTAGTCCTGGTCAAGCAAAAGCTTGTATAAAAGTATCAATTGACAATGGGCCTGATCAAAAAATCGATTGGGAGTATGGTCAGGATCCTAATCCAGTATTATCCAATATTTGTGTTTTTGATTCGAAATGTGCACGTGTAATCGTCAATGAGAGTAACGAGATTACTTATCTACCATATGGAGCCCACGTTTTCGAGGCTTTGGCATCCCTTTTACAGGATGTCCGCCGAGAATTGGAAGTCTCCAAACCAAAACCCAAAAAGTTAGAATATTTAGATATCCCAGACTCTACCTATGCCAGTAAATGGATCGCAGGACTATCCAACACAACATCTACTGATGATATTGATAGATATACCAATTGGCTTGATAATGATGAAAAATATTTGATAGAACTCAAAAAGCGCGTATCTGACGCAGAGGTTCATGATCCACAACAGTTGGCACAGAGGATTCGAAATCTAAAAAAACGAGTTGACAAACTACAAGAAATAATTATCGCAGTTGATACTGGTCTTTCGGAAAACAAAGAACAGGAATTACAAATAGCAATCGAAAACCTTACAGCATCAGAGAAAGCTCTATCCATAGCCTCCCAGGAATCACTTGCCAACGAACCGCTCCACGGTGCAGGAGAAGGTGCTTGGCAAAAATTATTTAATGCCGCAAAGTCTTATTCCATTGAAAAAGCATATCAAGATCAAGAATTTCCCGTTTTGGAAGAAAACAGCCTTTGTGTGTTATGTATGCAACCATTATTAGAGGATGCAAAAAAGCGCATGCTCCGATTTAAAATATTTATGGAGACAACCACCAAGAGAGATGTTGAAGTTGCTCACGAAATATTGGGCAGCTTAAAAAAAGGAATTGAATCAATTATCATCCCGACCTCTGACGAATATAAAGATATTTTAGATGAGATACACAACCGTGTTCCGCAATTTGCAAACCAATTGAAAGAGTACCTTAAACAGGCCATCAACAGGCAATTATCCATGATCCAAGCTACCATAAATATACAAATACAAACATTTCCTGATATTGATGCAATTCCTTTCGACAATCTTGATAGAATTGCCATGGAACTAGAGAGAGAAGCTCAAGAAATCGAAAAAACTTCTGATCCTGTTGCTTTAGCAAATATGAAGACTGAATGTAATGAGAAGGACGCAAGAAGATTACTTAACAAAAAAAAGAAAGAGATTCTTGACTATGTTGAACAATTGAAAATTGCCAGGAAATATGATGCTTGTATTGCGGAAACTGACACTAAGGAAATAACTCTCAAAGGAAAGAAAATACTATCGAAATCTCTCACTCCTATGCTACGGCAAGCTCTTCGAGAAGAACTTATGGCTTTAAAAATCAGCAATCTCCAACTTAATCTAAAACCCACAGGAAGTAAAGGAGAGACTCTACATAGAATGGAATTGGTGGGGTGTCGTAATCCACAAAAAGCAAATCTGACTGACATTTTAAGTGAAGGTGAACAACATGTTATTGCTATAGCCGTATTTCTGGCAGAACTTCAATTAGCCAAAACGCAATCTCCAATTGTTTTTGATGATCCTGTTTGTTCTCTTGATCACATTTACAGAGAAAAGATCGCACAGCGTCTTGCCAAAGAGGCAAAAACCCGTCAGGTTCTAATTTTCACTCACGACATTGCTTTTCTGTTAGAACTCAATATTAAAGCCGGAGAGCTGCAAGCGTGCTTACATTTGCAAACTATCCAAAAAATGGGGAACTTACCTGGAAATAGTATGGGTGGATTGCCTTGGCATGCTATGTCTGTTAAGAATCGTATAAGTTATCTCAACACACTACTTGATGAGTTTCCATCTCTTTACAAAACCGATTTGCATCAATATAATAAAAAAGCGGGTGAATTGTACGGCCTCTTAAGAGAGACATGGGAGGCTGTAATCGAGGAGGTTTTGTTTCAACGAACCATTCTTCGACATACCAGCCAAATAAAAACCAATCAACTCAGCTATGTTATAGTTACCAACGAAGACTATCGTACAATTGATATGGAAATGAGTAAATGCTCCAAGTGGATGTACGGTCACGACAAGTCCAATGCAATCGATATGAATCGTCCTATTATAGAAGAGATTCAGAATGACATTGGTATTTTGGATAATTTCGTCAAATCTATTAACAAACGAAAAGATGAAATTCGTCAAATAAGGCTTGCGAGTCTAAAACCTAAAATACCTGCAATAGGATAGTTAAAAGAATCCGCATAGTGGTTATGATAATTCCTAATTAGATTATGTGCTTTATTGTGATAATATTAACATTTCTATTGAGTTCTTATATGCTCCGCTCATAAGCGTATTTTCAGGTTGTTTTTTATAGGACCTCCCCATGCAAACCAAACTCGGCGGCGAAATCCCTGATGACTTGGCGCGCGCTTTGGAGAAAATAATATGGCCGAACATGTATGCCCGGTCTGGGCCGGGTATTTTCTTCTCAGTCCGCTGCGAAAACTCATCCAGAATCCGCAAACAATCTTATCCCCTTATATCAGGGAAGGGATGACCGTGCTGGATTACGGGTGCGCAATGGGTTTTTTCAGTATTCCTCTGGCCCGGATGGCCGGGGCGGGCGGTAAAATCATATGTGTCGATATTCAGGAGAAAATGCTCGGGATTCTCGAAAAACGCGCACGGAAAGCCGGAGTAGCCGCCCGTATAGAGACTCGCCTGTGTAACCTGCCTGCGTCTTGTTTGCACGACCTCGCAGGGAAGATTGATTTTGCTCTGGCGTTTGCGGTTGTCCATGAAGTCCCCGATCCATCCGGTCTCTTTGCGGTACTTTCCACAGCGATGAAACCATCGGGAAGACTTTTAGTGGCGGAACCAAAAGGGCATGTTTCAGAAAAGGAATTTGACAGTACGGTCGGCAAGGCAAGAGAACAGGGGTTTACCGTAACGGAGACTCCTCGTGTTCCACGGTGCCGGGCGGTTTTGCTGGAAAAAGAGGGAAAAGATTGTCTGAACCACTGATGCGAATGATGCAAATGATAAAAGATGATGAAAAGATAAAGTACAGTCTGAACCATGAATGAATTACCCCGCAGCAAGTTGCGAGGTATCCAAAGATGATCCCCCTGTCACCTTCGGTGACATCCCCCTTACTAAGGAGGATAAAATAGAAAAACCATTCTACCGCCGATGGTATCGGTTGCCCCCCTTAATGAGGGGGGATGTCCGAAGGACAGGGGGGATCCTACCCCGCAGCAAGCTGCGAGGAATTCTTTTGATTAACAGGATTAAAGGATTACCATGATTACCCTGAAACGGTATTATCGTTCCTGCGAAGCGGCAACAAGTTAGGGGTGACAGTTGTCATGCCGAACTCGTTTCGGCATCTAATCAAGGAAATCCTGTCATGTTAATCATGGTTCAGACCTTCTTCCGGAGAAAAAACCATGCCCTGGACAATCAACATCGACCCGCTGGGAAACATCTATCTCTCAGCACTCCTGGCTTCCCTTTCCATCATCTATCTTTTCTGGGCTTTGGCCTATAAACGGATGAAAGGCCACTGGGCGGCGCTCAGCGCGGTGAGCATCACCGTTCTCATCTCCATCATCGGGTACGGAATGCCGGTCAAGCTGTCGCTTCTTGCCACCTTGAACGGGGCGATGTTCGGTCTCTGGCCGATTGTATGGATCGTTATCACCGGCCTTTTCCTCTACAACCTTTCGGTGCAGACCGGGCAGTTCGAAATCATCAAGAACTCCCTGGCTTCCATGACCGATGACCGCCGCATGCAGGCCTTGCTGATCGCTTTTTCCTTCGGCGCTTTCATAGAAGGCTGCGCCGGATTCGGAACGCCGGTGGCCATCACCGCGGCGGTGCTCATGGGGTTGGGATTCAAACCGATCTACGCCGCCGGAATCTGCCTCCTTGCCAACACAGCGCCGGTGGCATTCGGGTCCATCGGCATCCCCATACTCGTGGCCGGACAGGTATCCGGGGTTGACACATTTGCCATCAGCCAGATGGCAGGTCGGACGCTGCCCTTTATCAGCGTCATTATTCCCTTTTATATCGTAATTCTCATGAGCGGATGGAAAAAAGGAATCGAAGTATGGCCGGCGGCGTTGGTGAGCGGCGGCTCTTTTGCACTGTCGCAGTGTTACACCTCCAATTACCTGGGCCCCCTGCTTCCGGACATTATTTCATCGATAGTGTCCATACTCTGCCTTACTATCTTCCTGAGGTTCTGGCATCCCAAACAAAGCTGGACTTTCGATCACGAACCGGACGCCAACGGAAGAGCAGCGCTCCTGTATACCGGCGGCCAGGTTTTCAGGGCATGGGCGCCGTTTATAATTTTGACGGTATTTGTAGGAGCATGGGGAATCAAACCAATCAAAGCCGCCCTGGACTACTATGCCCTGATCAAAATTCCGATACCCGGACTGGATACCATGGTTATCCGGGACGGCAAGGCTATGGCCGCTGTCTACAATTTCAATATCCTCAGCGCGGCAGGCACAGCGGTTCTCCTGTCCGGCCTCTTTTCCATCCCGGTGATGGGGGCATCCCTTGCGAAGGGATTGAGCGCTTTCTGGTTCACCGTCAAATGCATGCGGTGGCCGATGGTGACCATGGCATCGATTCTGGGATTTGCCTATATCATGAACTACTCGGGGATGGCGATCACCCTTGGCAACGCCTTTGCCACCACCGGGGTGCTGTTCCCGTTCTTTGCGGCCTTCCTGGGCTGGCTCGGCGTGTTCATGACCGGCTCCGACACTTCTTCCAACGCCCTCTTCGGGAAACTGCAGGAGGTTACCGCCACGCAGATCGGCGTCGACCCGGTGGTTACCGTCACCGCCAACAGCATCGGCGGGGTATGCGGAAAGATGATTTCGCCGCAATCTCTCGCTGTGGCAACCGCCGCAGTCGGCCTTGTCGGGCATGAAGGCGATATTTTCCGCTTCACCATCAAACACTCCATTATTCTGACTACGGTTGTCGGTGTCATGACCTGTTTGCAGGCCTACGTTTTCACCTGGATCATACCGGTGTATCAAAAGGGTGCTGCGACTGCGGCAGTAAATACAGCAGCCGCCCAGCCTGTTTCGCAGGCATTGGGACTGACCTGTCTCGCGATAACGTTCGGCCTGATTCTTTCGATCGCGATTCTGTCGCGGGCTGTGGGGAAAGCAAGAGGCGCAAAGATTGAGTGAAACTGAGCGAAGATTCCTACTGTTTTTTAATCGGGGTTGACTGTTATGAGTTGAATCTTGGTAGGAGTGAACAATTTTGAACTGTCGGCCTCCTTGCCCCGAATGAATACAATCGTATTTAAACAAACAATCCCCCACCGGAATCCTGCCATTCGATACTCTCCATTCTTGTAATATGCTGTAATGTAATAATTATATAATTATATTATTATCAAGGTAAATATTTACAAAAATGTTATTGACATTATGTTAATTTATTTTATTATATACGAGTCATATCGTATAATCTTATATACATTGAATCCATATTGTTGATTATTAGTAATTTAGACAATAATTTGTTCTATTGTATCATGTCGCAAAATCAGTACCCGCAGTTTTTGAATTAGATACTAAGACCTCGCAGCCCAAAAAAACAAAATGAAAGGAGGGATGCTTATCGGCCTGTGTTCTGAATTCCTTATCGTTTCTTCCAGAACCATGAGCGCTCCATGATGGGTGACCTGGTTCGACAGGAAAATGGAGCTGACTGAACCCGTGTCCTCACTCAACTGAAGCCCTCCGCCTCATCGACATGAAAGAACTTCCACACAAGGAGGTAAGCCATGTTCCGCACTGTTTGTATCTCCGTCTTTATTATCCTCTGCATTGCTTTTTCCGCTGTTGTATATGCCCAGGAAACACAAGACCAGAAAGCGGTCAGAAGTGTTATCGAAAAAGAGCTGAAAGGGGCGCTCGAGGGCAAACCCGACCAGATGAAGTCATGCTATACGCCTGATTTCGTCGGGTTCAGCGCATATAATAGTGGTGACGTTTGCATGCACAAGATACATCTCGACGGCGTAACGCAATACTTCGATCCCGAGGATTGGGTGGTTTCCATCTCCACTCCCAAGGAACTCGATACGTATGCCGAGTACTTCAGAAATTATCCCGAAAAACTCGCGAAATCAGCCATCAAACGCGGCAACGAAGTCGCTACTGTCAAGGTCAAGGACAATTTCGCCATTGCGGTGACCCGCCATTGGGGAACCTGGCTGGACAAAACGACCAATGAGAATGTCAGGTTTGAAGGCCGAAGTGTCTGGATGCTGAAAAAAACCGGCGGGGAATGGAAGATTTTCAGCAATATCGGGCAGGTGTCATTAGGCATTATCACGACAAAAGCATTTCCGGAATAACTGTTGTCGACCAGTGAACGGTCATTGAGTAGAATCAACCACATTCAACGGAGGTTTGCCATGCGTACCATCAAACTCATCATCAGCGCGGCGCTCTTCGTCATCGCCGCGACCGCCTTGTTCTTTTTTGTTGCCGGATGCGGTCAGCAGGCGGGAAATGAAAAGTTGAAGGCAGCATACATTCAAGCATCCCAGGACGCATACAACAAAGGAGAAATGAATGCATTGGATACATTAGTAGCCGCTGATGTTGTCCGTCACAATCCTCCCGAGCCTGATATTAAAGGTCTCGATGCCTACAAAAAATCAATTGTAGAAATACGTCGCGTTTACCCTGACTTTCAACTCACTACCAATTCGATGATCATGGAAGGGAATACAAGCGCCTCAAGATGGACAGTAGAGGCTACCGAAACGTCCACCGGCAAACAGGTGAAAGTTACGGGTTGTGTTATGTATCAGTGGGTGAACGGTAAAGCGGTCGAATGCTGGCATCATGGGGATTATCTAGGCATGTTCCAGCAGCTCGGCTACAAGATGAGCCCCCCGATCACCGAGAACACCCTCGCCAGGGTGACCGTAGTCCGGGTGAAGCCCGAAAAAGTTGAAGAAACACTCAAAATTTACAGGGAAAGTGTGGTGCCGGCTGTAAAATCGTTGAAAGGAATGCGCGGGATTTATCTCCTGAGCGATTTTAAAACAGGTAAAATGCTTTCTATCGGTATCTGGGACAGTGAGGCGGATGTCATCTCCTACGAACAGAGCGGGGTCTCTCAAGCGCAGCTCGATAAGTTTAAAGGCCTCTTTACGGCGAAACCGATCAGAGAATTGTATACGCTGACCGTGCAGGAGTAAAAGGAATCGAAAGCGATTCCCTTTCTTTTTCCAGACTTTCTGACAGCCGGGGCTGCCCGATGCTCGTTTTGTTCGGGCAGCCCCGGCCTTATCCCTACAGGGAGGGTGCCATGAATCGGATAATTGTAATAATACTTACCGTGATCATGCTGCTTGCCGGGAGCTTCTTCGCCGAAGCGCAGAAATCTCAGCTCTATTACATTCACAACTATTCAGCCGATCCGGCAAAAACGGTCGAACTCGAAGCCTTTATCAAGGATTTCATGGCGACGCTCAAAAAGTATTCGTTTCCATTTCCAATTCAAGCATACAGCACGATGGATTTTCAGTACTACTTCTTCGCGCCGATCGAGAATTATGCGGACATCGATCGCATCAAGAAGACGCTTGGAGACATCGGCCAGAAAATGGGGGCCGATAATTTTCAGAAATTGATCGCGCGCAGGAACGCGGCGATACAGCATCATGAGTACTTTGTCATTCGTTACCTGCCCGAGCTCTCATGGACTCCCCCCAAACCGCGTTATAAGCCCGAAGAAGCGCTTTTCAGGCACTGGGTGTTCTGCTATCCCCGACTGGATAAGGAAAGTGAGATGCGCGCAATCTTCAGTAAATTCGTTGATCTCTATAAAAAGACAAATTCCCCCTTTCAAGAAGACGTATACACTGTGGAAATCGGCTCGGACTTGCCGCTCTTTATCGGCGAAGAACGGGGAAAGAATTTATTCGAGTTCTATTCTTCGCTGGAAGAAGGATTCAAAATTATAGGCGAAGAGGGAAGGAATCTCTGGTGGAAGGAGTCCATGACGTTACTCAGAAAAATCGAACGGAGGGACGGCACCTATCGGCCGGAACTGTCGTACATACCTGATAAATAACATCGAGGAAGAAGTTAACAATAAAACGGCGGGAGTAGCATCAACAACATTCATGGAGGTGTACCATGCGAAGCAACAAACTCATCTTCAGCGCGGCGCTTTTAGTCATCGCTACAACCTTCTTATTCATTTGTGTGGCCGGGTGCGGTTCGCAGAAAGTAGGAAATGAGAAGTTTAAGGCGGCATACATTCGTGCTTGTGAGGACGCATACAACAAAGGAGAAGTGAACGCATTGGACATAGTCTTAGCCGCCGATTTTGTCCGGCACAACCCTCCCAATCCTGATATTAATGGTCTAGAGGCCAACAAACAACATATTGTAGAACTCCGTCGCGTTTACCCTGACATGAAACTCACAATCAATTCAATGATCACGGAAGGGAATACAAGCGCCGAGAAATGGACATTCCAGTTCACCGATATGTCCACTGGAAAACAAGTGAAAGTTTCGGGTTGTGAAATGTTTCAGTGGGTAAACGGTAAAGTTGTCGAAACCTGGGATTATGTTGACTGGCTGGGACTGAGGCAGCAGCTCGGCTACAAAATGAGTCCCCCTATCACTAAAACCACATTCGCCCGAGTGACCGTCACCCAGATGAAGCCCGCGAAAATGGCGGAATCGGTCAAGATTTACGAGGAAAGCGTGGTGCCGGAGGCTAAAAAGCAGAAAGGCTTTCGCGGTATCATGCTCCTGAGCGATCTCAAGACCGGAAAAGGGCTTTCCATCGCCGTTTGGGACAGCGAAGCGGACGCAGTCGCCAACGAGCAGAGCGGGTACTACAAAGCGCAGGTCGACAAGTTCAAGGACCTTTTGACTGCAAAGCCGATCAGGGAGGGGTATGTGGTGACCGTACAGGAATGAAAGAAAGCGGATAAGCCCAACAGGTGGTTTTCACTACATAGTTCAAGTGGGGGTGCCTGCATCTGTATTTCCGGTGCAGGCGCCTCATTACCCCGGCGGAACCGCAATATCAATTATAAGCTTGTCCTTATGGAGAAGAAGATGTGACTACTGAAAACCGCTTAGCCAGAAAGTCGCCACCGTCAACCGAAAGAGAGGCTGCAATGTGTGAGTTTTGTACAAAACATGGCGAGGGAAAAAAATGGTACCTTCAGATGAAGAATTATTCAAAGGAATTACTTCATGAGGAACTGTCTTCACCTCAAAAGGACATGGTAAGGGCGCCTTCGCGTGGAGTGTGGATGAATCGCTTTTTCGATAATTTCGTAATGCCCGCCATCACCGGAGTACCGAAGCCAATAGAAGAAATATTGGGGGCACTCCATCCATCAACGGAACTTCTTGCGGAAAAACAAGGCGCAGATGAGATTATCGAAGGAAGGAAAGTTTTCCATTTCGGCCAGGTGCTGCCGATCGAGGATGTGGAAGAAGTAATCGATATGGTGGGCTCAATCACGAGAATGCCCTGCGGATGCAGGTTTCTATCGACAGGGAAAACTGATAAAAGATACTGTTTCGGTTTGGGTCTAGACAAATGGGGTATACTGGGTACATTCCCGGATGCATCTGCGTCACTCGAGGTGCTTGAAAAAAAAGAGGCGAAAAAAATCTTTCGTAAATACGACAAAGAAGGGCTTATACACAGTATCTGGACAGGAGTAACCCCTTATGTCATCGGCTTGTGTAATTGCGACCGTGATTGCATGGCATACAAAGGGTATATTGAGCTGAACGGTCTCCCCATTTTTTTCCGGGCGGAATACATCTGCAAGATTGATTGGAATCTCTGTACCGGATGTAAATCATGTATGAAGCAATGCCAGTTCGGCGCTGAATTCTATTCGTCCGCCCTTTCCAAAGTCTATATCGATCCAGGCCGGTGTTTCGGATGCGGCGTATGCAGGGCGGCATGCCCGAAAGATGCCATTACCCTGATACCGAGGCAAAAAGAGCCGAAGGCAGCCAATATCTGGCTGAAGAGCGATTCTGTATAATTTGGTCGGGGTGGACAGATTTGAACTGTCGGCTTCCTGCTCCCGAAGCAGGCGCGCTAGCCGGGCTGCGCTACACCCCGAACGGTCAAAATAACAGTTTCACTAAAACGAAACCGAGAACTAATATAACAACAAATGCGATGGAAATCATATCAAAATATTTGTCGATGAATTTTTTTATCGGCGGCCCGAACTTCCGGATGAGGGCCGCCACGATAAAGAACCGCGCCCCCCGTGAGAAGAAAGAAACGAGCACGAATTCCGGAAAGTTCATGCCGAACACTCCCGAAGCGATGGTGAAAACCTTGTAGGGTATCGGGGTGAAACCGGCAATGGCAACAATCCAGATATCGTATTTATCGTATAAGTCTTTTATCATTCCGAATTTGTCGAGGAAACCGTAAAATTCCAGAATTCGTATGCCGATCACATCATAAAACGCCATCCCGATGAAATATCCGAACATTCCGCCCATGACCGAACCGAAAGTACAGGCCAGGGCAAACCGGAAAGCTTTGGTAGGCGCACCGAAAGCCAGGGCAATAAGGAGAACATCAGGCGGAATCGGGAAAACCGATGATTCGATAAATGCAATAAAAAAAAGAGCGGGTAATCCATATTTCGTTTCGCTCCAGTGCAAAACCCAGTCATACAGATTTCGCAGGATATTTTTTTTAAACATCACCCCATCCTAATTCGCCAACCAGCGGAACAAAGGTACATCCGGCCGCAAACCGCTTTTCAATGGTCTTTTCATATTTTGTTATGATGAGAAGCTGCTGGGTGGATTTATTACCTACCGGAATAACTATCCTGCCACTGGAAGCAAGCTGCTCCAGCAGCACATCAGGCACAGCCGGAGCTCCGGCGGTCACTATGATACGGTCAAACGACGATTGCTCCTTCCAGCCGAGACTTCCGTCGCCCACCTTGAAGAAAACGTTTTTAAATCCGAGATTTCGAATAACTTCAGCCGCCCGCCCGGAAAGCTCAGGTATTCTCTCAACAGTATAGACCGTACACCCCATAACTGCAAGGATTGCCGCCTGATAGCCCGAACCTGTCCCGATTTCCAGAACGCGCTCTTTGCCGGTCAGATCAAGCTCGCTGGTCATGAGCGCGACGATGTAGGGCTGGGAAATGGTCTGATCGTATCCGATGGGAAGGGGGTGATCGCTGTATGCCCTGGGCAGAAACGCCTGGTCGACAAAAAGATGCCGGGGAATAACACGCATGGCTTTGAGCACTCCCTCATCCGTAATTCCCCGCTGTATCACTTGTTCTTTGACCATACGGGTTCTGGCAATCTCATAATCTGCCGTGCCGGAAGAATCTCTATTCAAAGCTCCAGGACTCCATTTCCTTGATAACGTGGGGAGCGGTCATATCCAGATGCAGGGGAGTAACGGAAACATTTCCACGGCTTATGGCGGCGAAATCCGATTTTCCGGTTCCCTTCCATGCCTCCATCTGCCCGCCGATCCAATAGTATGGCCTGCCGCGGGGGTCGAGCTTGCGCGTTATCACATCCCTATACGAACGCGTGCCGAGGCAGGTGATTTCGAATTGTTTCCCTGTCCATTCCGGAGGAATGTTCACATTGAGAAAAACTCCCCCGGGGAGTGATTTCTCCATCACCGTACCAGCCACTTTGAGAGCAATCTCTGCGGCCAAAGAGATATCGGTCCGGTCCGGCTCCACCATTGAAACTGCAATCGCCGGCACTCCCAGGATGGTGGCCTCGGCAGCTCCTGCCACGGTTCCGGAATATATGACATCATCGCCCAGGTTGGCGCCGCTGTTTATCCCGGAAATCACCAGGTCGGGACGGCGGTCCAAAAGACCCCGAAGAGCCAACATAACACAGTCCGTGGGTGTCCCGTCAACCGACATCATACCTTCGCTTATCTCTTCAACACGAAGAGGCCGTGTCAAGGTCAGCGCATGACTCTGAGCGCTCTGCTCACGGTCAGGGGCGACAGAAACACAATCCCAGACCCTGGCGACCGTTTCACGGAGAATCTGAATTCCGGGCGCGGTTATACCGTCATCGTTGGTTAAAAGAATAAATTTTCTCACTGCGTGAGTTCCTTATAAACCAAAAGAGCAGATAAACGAGATCTGCTCTACAGGGGATATAGTGTTTGGTCGGGGTGACTGGATTTGAACCAGCGACACCCAGGCCCCCATCCTGGTGCGCTACCGGACTGCGCTACACCCCGACCTTTTCAGCTTCGAAACACAATGGTGGGCAATGAGCGATTCGAACGCTCGGCCTTTAGCTCCGGAGGCTAACGCTCTATCCATCTGAGCTAATTGCCCTTATAACAAGAAAGACAAGGATACTACTGTGTATTATTTGCCTTTTTTCTTGTGTCTATCTTTTCTCAAACGTTTTTTCCTTTTATGAGTTGCAATTTTATGGCGTTTCCGTTTTCTACCACAAGGCACAGCAGTCTCCTTTCTTTACTCGGTATCTAACATATTATTTATAGTATTTCCTTTTTCATTTCACGGGATGGTTTGAATACCGGCATCCGGCGCGCCGGAATTTTAACTTCAGCGCCCGTACGGGGATTTCTCGCTGTTCTGGGAGCGCGGCTGATGATATAAAAAGTTCCAAATCCTCTGATTTCAAGGGGATCGTCTTTTTTAAGGGAATATTTTACCGAATCCAGAAAACCCTCGACTACTGCCCGCACATCAGTCTTGGTTAATCCGGTCTGAGAAGCTACTCTTGCAATGACGTCTGCCTTGGTCATTCCGCACTCCTTTCTGGCTTTTCTCAGCGGGAATCTTGAAATCTCTTATTTTCCTGCCGACTTTTTGTAAAAGAACTTATGCAATAACCGGAGCAATATCATCATGGGAGTATCATTACCATGATCGTTATTGCATCATGAGATAAGAAACGTGTGGTAAACTTAATTCCATACTTTTAAATAGTATTTTGGACATCCCTTTCGTTATTATATCCCAGAACAGCTCTTTATCTTCTTTTACCACCGGAGGATTTGCCCCGATTCCGGTAATCCGTCCAGCCATATCAATTGCATCCTGGTAGGTTCCCAGTTTATCAATGAAACCCAGGTTTTTTGCCTGCCTGCCGGTAAAAATCCGGCCGTCGGCATACTTCTTTACCGTTTCAACATCCATACGGCGGCCTTTGGAAACCGCCTGTACAAACTGGTCATAAGTATCCATGATTACGCCGGAAATCAGCTCTTTTTCTTCTTCGCTCATAGGCCGGGAAATAGAACCTATATCTTTGTACTTTCCGGATTTTACTACTGTAATATCAATTCCAAGTTTTTTTAACAGATTGGAAAATTCCACAAAATCGGCGATGACTCCTATGCTTCCTGTAATAGTTCCCGGATTGGCCATGATCGAATCGCAGGCTGAGGCTATGTAGTACCCGCCGCTGGCTGCTACAGTCCCCATCGAGCCGATGATTTTCTTTCCCTTCTGCCGGGCTTTGAGCACCGTATCGTAAATTTCCTGAGTGGGAGCTACTCCTCCGCCGGGAGTATTCAACCGTAATACAATAGCCGGTATGTTATCGTTACGGATATACCTTTCCAGTCTCTCCACAACCGAGGAGGGACTTATGATCACGCCGGTAATTTCGATTATCGCCACACTTTTTTTGGATACATGTATATCCTGCAAGGTCATGGCAGAAATCAGCGCCATGACAAACAGGAAAATAACCAAAAGCGCGCCGAGCAGCGAGATACCGATTATTATATCACGTCGGTTTACCATAGGATCATTGCCCCACAAAATTTTAGACTAAAAATATATATTTCGGATCAGGGAAAGTCAATAAAAATAACTTCCCTTGCTATCCCTCATTTTAACTATTATCCACGATTAGTTCCTTGGCACAAAAAAAATATCTGAACCATGATTCGAATGATTCCATGATTGACCTGATTTGTTGTGATTCATCAAGACAATCCTTGAATCTTTATCATGGTTCAGACTTCTTTTCATCATTCATACTTTTATGTATTTAATCAACAGGGGAAAAAGTGTCTTTCCCGGATCCGCACACAGGACATACCCATGCATCAGGAATATTCTCAAACTCAGTTCCTGCCGGTACTCCATTTTCTTCATCACCCACCGCCGGATCATATATATAACCGCATACCTCACATAGGTATTTCTTCATACAGCTCCTCCCGTCATGCTTTCCATAAACCGTGGATGTTGCACAATTCCCGGGCGGTGATTTGATCTGCCGCAACGCAGAATTCGGCCTCGGGGGGCTGGCCTGGCATAAGGAACTGACGGTAGGATTTTCCATCCGCGATAAGTTCAATCCATTCGATATAGTGCTTCTCTTCCATCGGATGGGGGATGCTCCCGATCTTAATCTTATACCCAATCCCGGTTTTTTCGATAACGGGGACGTGTTTCTCACGGGAAGCATCGGTTGTGTTTTCGACAAGAAGCGTCATCGGCTGTCCGCAGCACACCATGTCGCCCCCTCCGTCATGGAGCACCTCCACTATATTCCCGCAACCCACACATTTATAAATACCCATTTTTGCCGCCATGGTAAAATCCTTCCTCAATCTGAATTAAAGGTTATGAGTTTAATCCCCTGCAGAATAGGTGCACAGACTTGTTACCAGTTTTCTCCGAGCAACTCGAAATGCGCCTGCA
The DNA here is from genome assembly GCA_030692375.1 of Candidatus Latescibacter sp. Classification (NCBI taxonomy): domain Bacteria; kingdom Pseudomonadati; phylum Candidatus Latescibacterota; class Candidatus Latescibacteria (ex Chuvochina et al. 2023); order Candidatus Latescibacterales; family Candidatus Latescibacteraceae; genus Candidatus Latescibacter; species Candidatus Latescibacter sp. The sequence goes on from JAUYCD010000085.1 coordinate 23,304, forward strand.
CGTGCAGACAGGCAGGACATAATGCCAGCGCCTCTATTCCTTCATAGAGATAGCCGCAGTTACGGCAGCGCCAGACTACCGGCCGATCCTTTTTGAAAACCCTGCCGTTTTTTACATTATCGGCAAGATCAAGATACCGTTTTTCATGCTGCTTCTCCGCCACCGCTATCGACTCAAAAGCAAAAGCGGCTTCATCGTATCCTTCATCACGGGCGGTTTTGGCAAAACCCGGGTACATCTCGGTATGCTCGTAATGTTCGCCGGCGGCAGCCGCTTTAAGATTTTCCAGGGTATTCCCTATCACCCCGGCGGGAAAAGATGCCTGAACTTCCGCTGTTCCGCCCTGGAGCAGTTTGAACAGGCGTTTGGCATGTTCTCTCTCCTGGTTGGCGGTCTCTTCGAAAATATCGGCGATCTGTACAAATCCTTCCTTTCTCGCCTGACTGGAGGCATAGGTATACCGGTTACGAGCCTGCGATTCACCGGCAAAAGCGGTGATGATATTTTTTTCCGTTTTACTGCCTTTCAGATCTTTCATGCCTTGTCTCCCTTAAATAAATGTTGATAAAGTGGTTTAATATGCGAACGCATTGTTGTAAATAGATGCCGAAACGGTTTCATCGTTCCCGCGAAGCGGCAACAAGTTCGGCATGACACGTGTCATCCTGAACTCGTTTCAGGATCTAATTCCAATTATTTTTCAAATTGGCGTAAAACCTCACCCGCCCTTCGGGCACCCTCTCCTAATTAGGAGAGGGCC
>JAUYCD010000086.1 GCA_030692375.1 Candidatus Latescibacter sp.
GGGGATGCCAAAGGCAGGGGGGATTTCTTCTTCCCGGCGAATAAAGATCCCCCCGCCGCTTGAGCGGCGACCCCCTTTTTAAGGGGGTAAAAAGAAAAAGAAACTTCAGCACCAGACATTATCTGATTGACATTACACTAGGAGCCTGTTCTTTTGAAAAAAGCCATCTTCGCCTGTATGTTCGCCCTGGCGATCCTCTCCGGAGTTGAAACAGCATGCGCCCGTGAATACCGTGTTCTTGCCATACGGGTAGATTTTCCCTATGAGAATCCCGACCGCGAAACCACCACCGGGCGTGGAACGTTCGACGTGCGGGATTATTATACCAACCCAGAAGCGCAGAGCCAGTATTATCATCCCTGGGATATCCCCCCTCATGACAAGCGCTACTTCGCAAGCCACCTGCAGGCTCTCGATACCTACTTGAGGACAGTCTCGGAAGGCAGGGTCTCCGTACAATACCGCATTCTCCCGGATGACGTGCGCTCGGCCTATACCATGTCTAATATTTTCTACAAGTACGGAAATGGCCGTACCAAAGAACAGACCTATCGAAAACTGGCGGAATTGTTCAGGGAAGCTGTGGAAACCTGCAAACAGAAAGAGGGAGCGTCCGTTTCATTTTCAGATTTTGACACATTCATGATCATCCACGCGGGAATGGGCAAGGAAACCTCGGGCGGGCTGAATGACATTCCCTCGGCCTATCTGAATGGGGATGATTTCAAAACCTACCTGGGGGGGCCGCTCATCATCGACGGAGTGAATATCGACAACGGAATCATCATTCCCGAAATGGCTTCGGAAAACGGGATCGCCGGTCTGAACGGCATCCTTGCCCAGATGTTCGGACACAGGCTGGGACTCCCCTCTCTCTCCAACAACAGGGACGGGTTTCCGGGAGCGGGCGGCTGGGCGCTCATGGATACCGGCGCGATGGCGTACGGTTACGGCACACGGGGATTCATACCCACGTATCCCTGCATCTGGTCGAAAATCGCGCTCGGCTGGGTAAACCCGGTTGTGGTGACCTCCGATACCACCCTCGATATCGCGGCGACCCATGTATCTTCCTCGCTGCCCCATGGAATCAGGATTCCCATTACCGGCGACGAGTACCTGCTCATCGAAAACCGCGAGCGCTACGCTTCCCGCGACTCACTCCCGGCGGCTGTTTTTTCGGATACCGATTCCTCGGGGGTCTGGATGAAGGTGAATCATTACGATGCTTTCATCCCCGGCTCGGGGATTCTCATCTGGCATGTCAACGACCGTATCATCCGGGAAAACCGGGCATTCGATACCATAAACGACGATTCTTACCGACGCGGGGTGGACCTGCTTGAAGCCGACGGCCGTCAGGATATAGGCGCACCTTTCGGATTCGGCGACCCGCGCGCGGAGTACAGCGAAGGATACGATGGCGACACCTATAAGCTGGGCGGGCAGAACACTCTCTCCCCCACCACCGAGCCGCATTCGGGCAGCATGTGGGGAGGCAATTCCGGGATCACGGTGAAGGTCAATTCCAAACCGGGTGATATCATGAATATCACCGTGAGCTTTGCCGCTAAAACCCAGAGCTATTCCCTTTCCGCGTTCAGCGCGGTTACCGCCGCCGACCTGAACGGGGACGGCGCCGATGAGCTTGTGGTTTCCCTTAAAGATTCCCTCAGGGTCATCGATACCAGGACGAACCGGATTTTCACAGCGCCTGCGGCAAGTCATCCCGCCGTTATCAGGGGAAGCGCCGCCGGGCAAATACTGCTCGCCGCTCCTCTTCGTACGACAGTTGTTTTTTATGGCCTGAGCGCATCCGCGCTCGATCAGGCGGCCGTGATTCCGCTTAAAACCCCGGACGGCTCCCTTTTTACAGCCGAAGGCTCCATCCTGAAAACCGTCGTTTCATCTACTGAGCATCTTATCCTCCCCGTGCGGTCGGCTGACGGAAACCGGAGTTATCTCCTCGATATGACCTTAGGTATTTTGCCCTCGGTAGTCATGAACCTGATTTCCCTGCCCGACACCACGCATATCAGGACGCTGGCTGCGGCAGGAGAGTATATTGCGGCGCTCGGTGATGACAATACCATCTTTCTCGGGAGCATCGGGGACAAGACCCTCGCCAGGCATTCGCTTCCCACCGGACATGCAGCGGGCCTGCTCCTTGCCGATTTAGACCGGAACGGCGAATATGAGACAATACTTACAATCGGGAGAATCCTTTATGTGCTCCATAAGGACGGCAGCATGAAAACCGCTCCCCTTCCCGATGACCCGGTCGGCGAGCCTGTCGCCGCCGATATCGACCTGGACGGGTATCCGGAAATTCTTCAGTCGACCGCTTCACGGTTGTGCGCTTTCCGTGCAGGAGGCATTCCGGTTGATGGATTCCCCCGCAGGCTGCCCCCAGGGGACTCCGGCGAAAAGATCGTTTCCCAGCCGATAGTCTGCGACCTTGGCCATGACGGCCGCCCGGATATCGCTTTTGCGACTTCGGACATGCGAATCCTGTCCTATGACGCCCCCGAAAAAGAAACTGTGGGATTCCCGGTCACAGCGGCGGGGACAATCGCCGGTTCTCCGCTCCTTATAAAAATGAGCGCCGCCGGGTCTGCAGGTCTTGCCTACGGCACTGCGGAGGGTCTTCTCTGCGCCCGCGGCCTCAAAGTCACTGTCCCGGACAACACCGCTTCCTGGCCCATGTGGCGGGGCGGCGCCGGACTGTCTGCCGCGCTCCTGAACAGCGCCATTCCCTCGACGGTAAAATCGACCGCGAAATTCGAGGCTTACTGTTATCCGAATCCGGTGACCGGAGGAATCGGCACCTTCCGCATAACCCCGGAGGGAAATACCCCGTGCAGCGTGACCGTATATTCCGCCGACGGCCGGAAGGTGTATGAATGCCGCCTCACGGAAAACCAGGTCATCCCCGGTGCGCCGAACGAGATTACCATGGACACATCGAAACTGGCCAGCGGGCTCTATATTGCTAAAATTGCCACCAGGACGCGGACGGTTATATACAAGCTGGGGGTGATCAAGTGAAAAAGGCCGTCCTTTTCCTTTTCTCCCTCTGCGCTTTCCTGTTTTCCCCGGCTATGGGGAATGCCCAGAACCCCGTGAATGCGAAATGGCTCGAATACTCAACGGAGCATTTCATTGTCTATTACGCGGCCGGGCAGGAATTTACCGCCTTCCAGGCCGCCGCTGTCGCTGAAAAGGTTCAGGGGCCGCTCTCTCAGATGTACGGCCCGGCCGATTCCAAAATCCACATCGTGATCCGTGACGACGAGGATTATTCCAACGGCGGGGCATACTATTACGACAACAAGGTTGAAATCTACGCCACCGGTCTCGATTATGAGTTCAGAAGCTACAGCGACTGGCTCTGGAATGTGATTACCCATGAGCTTACCCATATCTATTCGATGCGCAATTCCATGAAAGCGACCCGCCGGATTCCCATGGTTTACTATCAGCAGATCGGCTACCAGAATGAGAAGCGGGATGATGTGCTGGTCGGCTACCCGAATGTGCTGGCCTCTTACGCCATCCCGATGTTCACCGTTCCTTCCTGGCTGGCCGAAGGAGTCGCGCAATACCAGGCCCGCACCGCGCACTTCGACAGCCTGGACGCCCACCGTGACATGATGCTCCGTCAGGCGGCGCTTCACGACAAGCTGCTCTCGATCGACCAGATTGCCAGTTTCAACTGGGACGGCCGTGAGAACGAGATGATTTACAACCACGGGTACAGCCTGGTGACCTATATCGCCGGCCGGTACGGCGAAGACAAGATCGGCGCCATTATGAAAGCCATGGGCGCTCCAACGGCAGCCACCTTCGATATCGCCTGCCGGCGGGTCCTGAATATCTCCCAGGATGAGCTTTACAGGTTATGGTCGCGGGATCTGCGAAAACAGTACACCGCGGTGAAAGATTCACTCGGCGCGCTCATAGAGGGCAAACCATTCCGCAAGGGCGGATTCATCAACGGATCTCCCACATGGTCTCCCGACGGCACGAAGCTGGCCTATGTCTCTAACTATGGGCAGGATTACGGAATTACCTCCTGTTTTGTAGCCAATCTCAAACCGGGCGGCTGGAAATGGAAAAACAAGGACAGCCAGGAAGCCAGGGCGAGGGAAAAGCTTGGCAAAAAGCTGAAAGATCTGAAAACACCTGAAGAAAAAGAGAGCGCCGCCGCCGAATCGGGGATACAGTTCGATATCATACTCGCCGGAGGCATCCAATCCGGCCCTGTCTGGCTCGATGAATGGAACATCCTTTTCAACCGCCGCTCGGCCTCGAACCGCTACGGGTCCCACTGGTGGGACATGTACCGGTATGTGATCAATACCAAAGACCCCCGGAAAGGCACCCGTAAAAGGATAACGCACGACCTCCGGGGCACGTATCCGGACCTTTCGCCGGACAAGAGCGAACTGGTGTTTGTCAGGAACAGCGCTGGGATCCAGAACCTGTATATCATGGCCAGGAAGGACAATTCTCTCCGGCAGATCACCTTCTACACCGACGGCACCCAGTTGTACAGGCCGAAATGGTCTCCGGACGGTTTTTCCATCGCTTTCACCATCCACCGTAAAAACCATGTCGATATCGCGGTCATCAACCGCGACGGCGGCGGGTTCCGTTATCTGGCCGCATCTCCCGGCCAGGACCGCGACCCGTCATGGACCGCAGACGGCCGCTCTCTTATTTTCTCATCCGATGTGACCGGCATCCCGAACCTTTACCGGGTGTATCTCTCCGACGGATCGGTGAGCCGGCTGACCAATGTTATCGGCGGGGCGTTTTCCCCGGCGGTTTCTCCCGGCGACACCACGCTGGCTTTCTCCTATTATGGCCCGGATGGCTACGAAATCAGGCTGATGCCTCTTAATGAGGGGGTAAAGGTTGCGGACTCTGGCATGTTTCACCAGACAGACCGTCCTGTTCAGGGAACAGGAACCACCGCAAGTACAAACGCTGCACGCAGCAACTCGACCGCCTCAAAGCCGTACCAGATGAAAACGCTCGGGTTCTCGGTCATGCCGAGAATTATCAACGACCGCAGCAATTTTAAACTGGGCGCCTATCTGGTGAACAGCGAGGTGGTGGACCAGGGGAATTTTCTCTTCGGCGGGGATATATCCCCCTCAAACAAGGACACCGACCTTTTCGCCCTGTTCGAATATAAAAAATTGATTCCTACCGTATTCGTGGAAATGTACCGTCAGACCAGAAGTGTGGATACCCATGAAAATTACATGGAGGAATTCGGCACCATTATCCAAAACCGGACATTTGACCTGAATGAAATAGATTTCGGTGTTCGGTACAGCTACCATGACCGGCATAATTTCGAGGGCCGCATCATTTACAGCCAGTACAACGCCACCCTTGCCTACACCGATTTTCAAACCGGGCCGCTGGTTCTCAAACCTTCTTACACCTATTCCCGCGGATTCGATCTGGCTCTCAGCTATAACCAGGACAATTACAACCGGGCGCGTGACGAGGTCATCAATCCTCGCGGGGGCAGGAAAATCCAGGTCAGGTACGACCGTTTCACCAATTTCTTCCTCGATGATTTCGAGTATGTGGGCTTCCTCAGGGAAAAATATAAGAAATACCCCTACGATCAGTTCTATGTCAACTGGGTAGAACGCATTCCCGTTCCCTCGACCGAGAAACACACTCTGCAGCTCCGCGGCCAGGTAAATATGATCGACCGTCAGGTTGACCAGTTTTACGAGCTTCAGCTTGGCGGCCCCTCCCAGATGCGTGGATACACATTCTACAGCCTGAGCGGCCGTAAAAATGTCATGGGACAGGTTCTCTACAGATTTCCCCTTCTCTATGACATGAAAAAGAAATATTTTACCTGGTACTTCAACCATGTCTACATGGGGGTATTTGCCGATGTCGGAAGAGCCTGGGATGTGCGCAGCCTGAGCTGGTCCGCGAAGGGATTCAAACGCGATGCCGGGGTGGAACTGAGGCTGGATGCCATCTCCTTCTACAATCTGCCGACTATGCTGGAATTCTCCACGGCGTACGGTCCCGACCCAACCTGGGTAAATAAACTGGACATGGAAACATCCACATTTTCATTGGTGAAAGACACTCAAAATCCCTGGAAATTTTATTTTTCATTACTGTTTGGATTCAATTAAGATCAACAGGTATGTCGTTAAGTAAGCTAAGTTGATCATCTGAAAGGTTAATCCCCCCTGCCCCCCTTACTAAGGAGGGAAAAAGGAAATTGTTTATAGGACTATGTAAACATTTATTAGGATTTGACAAAATCCCCTTCCTAAATTCCCCCCTTAATAAGGGGGGATGCCGAAGGCAGGGGGGATCTTTAAAGACACAGGAGCACTCAATTTCTCTTATTTACTATATGTTGCTGACTTAACGGCATAACCGAATTTCATTATACCATGGCTCTGAGAAACTTGGGAATCCCGGTCGCCTCACGCGGCCCGACCAGCACATTCCAGCCGGATTCTTCCTTGAGCTTTGCTGTCATCACTGCTACAAGACCGGGAATAACAAGGTTACGATGTTTTACTTTATCCTTGAGCCCCCCGCTCTCGTTGAGCTTGGACGCGATCATCTCCACGGTGAATTTCTCCGCCGCCCAGGCGGTAAGAACGGAGGTTCCTTCTGTATCGATGACCAGAACGTAGGACGGTATCCTCGATGAGGTTATCTCGCCCTCAACCGTATAATAGGTAAGCGAGAAATTAGTCGTCACGAGCACGGGAGAATCAGGGCCGGGTTTGCCGACTTCCCAGATTCCGGGTTTGACCTGGATTGGTTTCTGGGGATCCGTATAGATGTTCTGCCGCACTGTCAAAAGCGGAAGAAGCTGCCAGTCTTCATGCCCGGATACGATGACCAGGGAAGCATATTTGGCGACATAGCAGGCAGCGCGGTTGATTTCCAGGTAGGGATTTTCCCCGTCGACGGCGTTGGCCAGGAGCGGGAATCCCACATCACGGAAATTCTTCCTGAGCTGCGCTCTCCTGAGACGTGTGAGATCCTCGAGTTTTCGTGTTAAACCACTGGAAACAGGCTCCAGCACAAGTTTATCCGCTCCCAGCTTACGCGCCTTCTGGGTAAGCTCGGCCAAAGCTTCCACAGGAGCGGAAATAACCACCGGTAGATTCAGAGCGGCGGCAACCGGCGCCATTTCATCGATGTTGCCCGCTGTGATTCCATGGAGAAGCGGTTTCTTGTCCTTTATTTTCTCGGCTGCTGCTTTCATGGCGGCCGGATCTTCCGTTATGAGAATGAGCGGCAGCGCCGAAGCATTCTGAGCGGCTTCAGCGGCGCGGGCGAATTGGAGAGCATTCCCGCTGTCATTTTTCAAGGCGATGAGATTCACACCGAGGGTGAACCCGACCCGCTCATAAGTCTTTTGATTTATTTTTTTTACTTTTTCCACCAGCTCATTTTCTGGCAGCGAGTCGGAAACCAGGATGGCGATGCCGGTCTCGTGATAAAACGTCCCTTCGTGACGGAAAAGAACGGTCTCGTTACCCGCCTCCACCTTTTTCTCCCCGTCTCCGATGGTAATGAGCTTTACCGGAGGCGCCGAGGCGCTATCCAGAGCCGCTTTCCCCCCTTCGGAAATGTGAGGGCATTTGCTGAGCTCGACCTTTTTGGCCGCAAGCTGCATGGCAAAAGCAAGACAGGTTGGAACCCCGCAATCTTTACAGTTCGTTTTAGGGAGATTCTTGAAAATATCCAAAGCGGTAAGTGCCATGAAAACCCTCTCCTGTTTCTGAATGTTCGTTTCGATAAACTGTATGTTACTTTTTTATATGAAGAATCCACCTTTGCTATCGTCGAGGGTCAACAAGTCATACAGATCGCGCCCTGTCACTCCCGACGATACAACAATCTTTAGCCGGTTGTCATTAAATTATCGGTTGCATTTGGTTCCAGAATATCTGGCGGTATATAGATATTAACATCATAGTGCTCTGTGACAGGAGGCACGGCAAAAGTATTATGGGCTGCAATTTGTGCAATCTTTTCCTTTAGATATCCACCGGTCTCCCCTTCGATCATATCGGCTTTTGTCTCCCATAAGGAGATGGAAATGGCTTTGTTTGTATTACGATCTGTCAAGGTAAGAATCCCTTTGAAACCTTTAAGGGTTTTTGTTGTTGAAATGATAGATTGATAGATTTTCAGCATCTGGTCCGTTTTGCCCGGCATAATCTGAGCGGTCATCACTCTCGCGTACATAATTCTCCCTTACAGTTAAGACAATTCAATTCACATCGTGCAGCGCCGTCTGTTTTTTTTACAGCAGGGAAGGCATGGTGAGTGCGGGATGGTTTTTCTCAGCGCACCATTCCATCAATTCCATCACATCGGTCGTAATCGTCTCATCGGCTATCATATCGATGAAATCGGGATTGCCGATTTCTTCGCAGCGATGCATCAGCTTTTCGTGTAAAAAATCCTTGAGCTGCTTCGGCATCCAGACCATTCTCAGAAGGCCGCCGTCAGCGCTGATGAATTTCTTCGATACCACGTACAATTTCCCGACGCCCAGAAATCCCGGTGTCTGGGAACCACCGCCGACAAAGCCAGCCAGGGTGGTGAAATTCATCCCGCAGGGGGTCATACCGCCGAATTCACGGTTTACGATCATAAAACCGTTGCATTCCGGAACCATGGCCATGATACACTCGAAGCATCCGCAGCTCGTCATGGGTTCTTCCATGACGCTGTAAGCGTTGAACCGCTTGAGCGCCTGCCTTGATGTCTGATATACGAAGTCGTTGACCCCTTTCCATTGGCCTTTGACAGCGTCTATAACCTCTCCCTTTTTCACCGGCTGATTGCATCCCTTGGGTTTGATTTCATACCCCGCCTTCCCGTCCAGCCAGGAATAGGCGCCGCAAAGACCGAGGCGCTCGGGGCTTATGATACAGACATGGCTGGGCGCATAAGACTGGCAGAGAGTGCAGGAATAGAATGTGTCGACGCTCTCGTCGGTCATTCCGGCGATCCGCTCATCCCGGAAGCTGTAGGCTGCCTGAGCTTCCTTGAGAACCTCCTCGACCTTGTCCTTATCGGTAATGAGCGTAACCTGAACCTTGTCAACGATCTCACCGTATATGTCATGTAACTGCGCATGAATGATGATACCGAAGTGCTTGAGCCGGAATCCTTTCCGGTAAGTATCCTTGGAGATGCGCATCCAGACGATATCCCGCTGGCCCATGTGGAAGATACCCATCGCCTCGTTGAGGTACGTATGGAGCTGGCGTTCCATGATGGACTCGAAATCTTTCTGCAAGCGTCTTCCCGCCACTTCGATCAGTATTCCCAGGGGAAGCGCCCCGCCTTCCTGGAGTGTGTCGACATCCGGACCGATAAGCTCGATCTTGCCATCCTCTATTTCATCCATCTCCCTTGTTCGGAGATATTCAAAAGCTGTCGAGTACTTGTGTCCGAACTGGCAGTACATATCTTCTTTTCTGACCGTTTCACCCTCAAAAGCCGCTGCGTAGGGCACCGGAATGGGCAGGTCGGTAACTTTCACCTTTACCCCGCGAACCTCGATGCAGGTTGGGATAATCTTGTTGTAATCGAGCTCGTGAACGACATGCTCGAAGTTACAGATTCCCGTCGGCCGTATCTCCGGAATCGGTGTGTCGGCAATGATTGGGAATCCCATGTTGATAGCCCCCGCACCGAGCGCATACTTGAGATCGTCCACCTCGCCGAGCGTCAGCCCGAAAGCATGAACCTTGGCGCGGGTATACATAAGGCATTCCAGTCCCTTTCCAGCCTTGATGCCGCCGAACGTCATCGCGCTCCTGATTGCCCAACTGAGCGGATAAATACCTGACACGGTATCGCGGCCGTAGGGCACGATATAGGTATCCCAGCCCATTTCGACGCCGGCCTCTTTGAGCTGGTCAACGATGCTTCTTCCGTTCACCGAGGAGCCGACAAAAATGAGAATGCTTCTCTTCTGGAGCTCGCGTATGACCTTCACTGCGGTGTCCAGGTCCGGCGCAGCTCCGAGAATGGCGGCGAAGCCGGGCATACGGCCGTCAACAAGTTGAATACCCAGTTTACGGAGCCATGTGTCGGTATAAAATCCCTCGCATCCCGGCTGCGGCTCTTCATTGTAGAGGTAGCGGAGCGCCATGATAACTTCCGTCGTAAGCAGCGTGGAAATGCCGCTGTCGAGGGTATCTCCAAGATAGGGAAGCCACATCGATTCCGAGGGTGGATCATGCAAAAGTCCTCGAGCATGTTCCAGAATGGGGCGGATTGCCCCAACCGTTTTCACTTCCAATCCCATGAGCGCATTGGCCATGGGAAGGAAGTAGGCGGTTTCGGGGAATTCTACTTTCTGGTCCTCTCCTTTTTCTTCCACCGCTTTGGTAAACTTTTCCTCAGCCTCCCTATAAAAGACATGCGCACCTCGTATGGCTGCTCCTGCAATTATTCGTGACATTCCGTACTTCCTCCATGTATCATCAAGTCAAAAAATTATTCGTTCTCATCGGCTTTCGACTATGCTATAGGGCGAAATATTTCTTTGCGCATTTTTTGGAAAAGATCCTGAAACGGTTTCATCGTACCCGCGAAGCGGCAACAAGTTCGGCATGACACGTGTCATGCCGAACTTGTTTCGGCATCCATATGTATAGTTTGCTCTGTTCAAGTTCCGGGCACTATACCTCCACCGCAATTTCCCTGACCGGATACATCATGGGACGGAGCTTGAGCGCCTCGCGTTTTTTATCGATATGTTCGATCATCCCCTGAGCGATAGCGACGGGGTCCAGCTTAAACGCAAATTTCCCGCCGGTCATTTTTTCAATATCCTCGGTGAGGAATTTCAACACCCATTCACAGCCGCCGAGCTGGAACTGCGGCGACATATCCACATAAATTCCGCTCGCAACAGCATAAAGGCTTATGGTCACAGCTTTTTCGCTCATCCATTCCGGAGCGCAGGCCGCTACAGGAATATCGGAGATCGCATCGCCGAGACCTCCTTCGCTCACCATGTTGGAGAGCGCAACAAGAATCCGTGAATTATCCACACAGCTTCCCGAATGAATGATCGGCGGTATGCCGACCGCTTCGCAAATCTCACGGAGACCCTCTCCGGCGTATTCCATGGCCGCCTCCGGACTGAGCAGTCCCCACTTTGCGCATGCGGTGGCGCTGCAGCCCGTTTCGACGACGAGAATATCATGACGGAGCAGTTCGCGCGCGATGGTGACATGGAACAAATCCTGGGTCAGGCCGGGATGATTGCATCCCACAATAGCAGCCACACCGCGGAGACGTCCCTCCATGATGGCGTTATTCAGGGGACGGTATGTTGCACGATACCTTCCGCCGAGAAAATGAAAAATGTTTTCAGCGGTAAATCCGCCGATAAAATTCTGAGTTTCCGGGGGAATCTCAATCTTCCCGGGATCCCTGTGTTTGAAACGTTCGATTGCCATCTCCACTATTTTCTTGGCGGTTGCGAGAGCATCGCTGTGATCGAAATGGACATACTTCGCGCCCTGAAACTGAGCCTTTTCCGAAGTGGTGACAATCTCCGTATGGAAGCACTTTGCTACATCGATCAGGCCGGGCAGAATGCACTGAATATCAACAACCATCAGGTCCACTGCCCCGGTGATAATGACCAACTCCTGCTGAAGAAAGTTGCCGGCCACAGGGATACCGTGGCGCATGAGAATTTCGGTGGCGGTGCAGCAGATCCCGCCGAGATTGATTCCCTGGGCGCCGGCTTCCCTTGCTTTGGCGATCATTTCAGGATCACGGGCTGCGCGGACTATCATGTCGGAAACTGTCGGGTCGTGACCGTGGACAATGATGTTAACCTCATCCTTTTCGAGAATTCCTATATTCGCCCTGCCGCGAATCGGCTGCGGGCTTCCGAAGATAACATCCGAGAGGTCGGTAGCGATCATCGATCCCGCCCAGCCGTCGATCAGGGCTACTCGCATGGCTTGCCTGATGATATTGAGAGGATCGTTATCCACTCCGATATTTGTCCGGTGCATCATTTCGGTGATTTCACGGTCTATCCCACGGGGGAGAAGCCCCTCTTTACGCCACATTTCCTTGGTTTTTTCGGGAGCGCGGTTTTTCAGAGTAAGCTCGCCCTCCTGCTGGCCGAACTCCGCAAGCGCCTTTTCAGACAGGTCGCGGGCAATTTTCATGATATCCTTGTTGTCGGTCTCCACACCAAATTCTCTTGCAAGCTTCTTTAATTTCTCGGGATCCTGTATCTTGAAATCCGAGGCTTTCCCTGTGCTGAGATCGCGAAGCAGCAGCACTATGTCGCGGGCATGGTCGGAGTGAGCGGCTGTTCCCGCGGCCACCATACGCGCAAAATTCCTTGCTCCTATGATATCGGCGGTAGCGCCGCATATCCCGCGGGATGCTTTCTTCGTAATTCGGCATGGCCCCATCACACAAATTCTGCAGCACACTCCGGCAATCCCAAATCCACACTGAGGCTGCTGATTCTGCCTGCGATCCCAGATAGTTTCGAGATTCTCCTCCTTCGCTTTTTCGATGAGTCTCAGCGAAGTCGGATCAATTGATTTTCTTATTTCTTCAGCCATGTAATACTCCCTTGATAAGTCTCTCCCTGATGCCGTCTATTATATGTACATCTTCTATGGACACCCCGCTGTCGCCTTTCCCGCTTTTATTGATATCTTCCGAAAAGGGAATGACTCCCAGCATTACATCGGGGGGAAAATAGCTTTCGATAAATGACATATCTTCTTTCCCCCGTACTTTATTCGCTACGATGAAATATTCATTCACACCGAGCTCCGCTGCCAGTTCAGCCACCCGCCGACCGGTTTCCAGAGAACGCTTGCCCGGCTCAACCACGATGATAAAAGCATCCACATCACGCGTGGTTCCCCGCCCCAGGTGCTCGATTCCGGCTTCCATATCCATGATGATGATGGTCTTGTCGTCAAGGAGAAGATGCCCGATAAGCTCTCTGACAAATGCGTTCTCCGGGCAATAACATCCCGTTCCCGCATTCTTGACCCGCCCCATAAGGAGAAGGCGGATTCCGTTATGCATGACGCTGTACTTTTCGGGGATGTCATCAACGCGGGGGTTGAGCTTAAAAAAAGCGCCCATACTTCCCGGCTGAGTTCCCGTGCGCTCGGATATGATTTCTTTCAAATCGACGATAGGAATTATTTTTTCCGGTTCGGGGAATCCCAGCGTTGAAGCGAGATTTGCATCGGGATCAGCATCCACTGCCATCACACGATACCCCGCCTTTTGAAAAGAGACGCATAAGAGAGCAGCCAGTGTCGTCTTTCCAACGCCGCCTTTTCCCGAAACGGCTATTTTCATGTCAATACACTCCTCAATAAATTTGTATTAAAAGAGCCTTTTGCAAAAGTCTATTTAACATTACGATACACCGAAAGACTAGTTCAATGTATTTTCGAGAAAGAGCATAAATATATAGCTAACCCCCATAAAATACAGTATATTGATGTTGAGAGAACTCACTATACCAATTTTCTTCATGGGGGTTGCGATGCATGTAATATCGTATATGTGGCTGGGAATACAAAGGCATTTGTTTTCTTTTTTGGAAGAGGAATTGGGGCCGCTCAACGACTTTCACCTGGCAGAGAAGACGGGTGACGGCGGTAATCTCAGCCTTGATCATGAAAGGTTTTTCGGTGGGAGCAAGGGCTCCACATCGATGAGCTTCCGGCCCTTGCAATAACCGCAGGAAGCCTTACCCCCGGAGGCGGAGGAAATGAATATCCGGTTGGAGGCTCGTAAATCGTTTCAGGAATGGGAAAATCTCGTTAAACAGTTTCCGCCGCACTCTCAATACTTTTGACAGGGGAGAAGAGCCGCCACTCTGTTTCGCAAAATGTCGAAATCCACCGGTTTTTTTAAAAAATCCTCAACCGGCAGCCATTTTTCATCGATATCGCTGGTGCTGAATCCAAACGGGAATTTCGAATTGACCCCTGTCAACATGAGAATGGGAATCTGTTTGAATGTTTCCTCAAAATGTTTCATTTTACGGGCAAGAGTAAAACCGGCTGAACTGTTTTCCGGAAACATAACATCAAGTATCACAAGATCGGGCTGTCTTTTTTTCATACTTTTTTCAGCGCCGGGAATATCCGATTCCACCCGTACTTCATACCCTGCATGCTCAAGAACCGTTGCAGTAGCGCTGGCGAAATCTTCATCGTCATCAATGATCATAACATAAAACATCATCGTTCTCCTTTTCTTTTTCAGTTGCCTGTGGTACGGAACCCGGAAACCTGATCTCAAATCGAGTTCCTGCATTCGGTGAACTGGCAACCCGTATTGACAAATTATGAGATTGAGCAATATGTTTGACAATAGTAAGGCCGAGACCGGTGGAATTTTTGTTATGTCTAACCGCCTCGACAGTATGGTAGTATTCATTAAAGATTTTTTCGAGTTTATTGGGCTCTATGCCGATACCATGATCCTCTACGACTACCAGGGGTCCGGAATCCGGAAAGGAAAGACACTCTATGCGTACAGTATTATTATTATGTGAATATGTTACAGCATTTGATATCACATTAAGCAAAAGCATCTTCATGTGATCTTCATTGGTCACTACGCAAGCGGATTGCAGATTTTTTTCAAACCTGATATTCCGTTCTTCCGCTGATGGCTGAAGCTGGGCGAGGCACCAGGTAATAATTTCCACCAAATCGATTGATTCCCACCGAAGGGTTTCTTTGCGGACATCGCGAAGATTTGTCAGTTGCAGCATCTCCTGAATTTCTATACCGAGCTTCCGGCTCCGCGCAGAAATCCGCTCAAGAACATCGAGGGTCTTGTCGGGCAAAACCCCGCAATGTCCTTTTTGAATGAGTTGTATATTGGCATCGATGGCAGCCAATGGCGCTTTCAGTTCATGAGTCAGCCATAACAGGTGTTTTGCTCTCTCCTCCTGTGTTTTCTTTAACTGCAGATTAGTCTCAATAAGTTCGCAATCACGCTTTCGTACAAGATCAGACAGGTGTGATACAAGGTACCAGAGAATAAAAAAAATGGCTAACGTCGAAGATACCGGCATGATAACATTCATGGGGCCCGGTACGACGAAAGAGCGAAAAACGGTTTCTCCGTAGACACTGACAGGGGAAATAAGCCCGGCAGTTTCCAAAGCAACGCAGAGAATGAACAAAAGCGAGGCAAATAAAAAAACTAAAAAACTTTGGATTCGGCTAAAGAAAATACAGGCCAGCACTATGTGAAAAAGATAGGCAAATGATACGGCTGTATCAAGGCTCCCCGCATAATGAACGACTATGGTCAGAATGACCAGATCAAAGAATATCTGAGACCACATATTGATATGTATGCTTCGTTCATTCCCGGTCTTTGGAATACTGCGCGCATGATGCAGGATCAGGATATTCATAATAGCGAGAAGCCCTGCAATCACAAACGGCCAATGAAGGTTTGAGCGAAGGTATAATTTTTCGAGAATCCCCGGAAAAGCGCTGAATATCCCGAACAGAATCAGAACAGCAATCACTACCCAGCGGAGGAGGCAAAAAAGAAATATATTCTCTACACTCAGAGAGCTGAAAAATATATTATTTTTAGTACCTGCATCATGTGCCGTAGCAGGCTGCGCAGTTGAAAAATCGAGAGTATATTCATGCATATAAACCGAACGATCCTCGGTATCTATGACCGAAATGAAACTCCCCGCCGCAAGCAGCGGGGTATCTTGTTAGGTTTATTCTTTTCAAACGCCGCAAGCGGCGGGGAATTTAACCCATAGAGATTAAACAGAAACGGTTTCATCGTTCCCGCGAAGCGGCAACAAGTTCGGCATGACGTCATCCAGAACTCGCTACAGTATCTATTTTGTATTCCATGCGCAATTTATTAAGACGTTATGTTACCTTGAAACTCTATTTCTTTAACGTAAGACTGCCGCTCTGCAGCCGGGGTAAAAAAGCTTCTTCATAAAGCGCTATTACTTTTTTAACCGCAAAACAAGTGCATTCCGAAGAAATTGTGGCGCCGCTGATAGCCCGGATATCTTTTCTGAGCGCTATCGGATCACTGCTTCCTTTTCCGGTGAATTGATCCAAAAAGTTATTACGGGCAATCGGACGGCCGCGTTTCTCCTGATAAGCCATTACCGCCATATTCTGAACCTTTGCGGGAGTGGGGGTTAATCTGATAATAAAATCGACTGGCCCCCATTTTCCAGGCTGTGCATCAATGACCGCGACACCGACTTGTTTGTTGTTTTTGACACCTATGTAAAACGTAAAGTTTAAAGTTTCGCCGATTTTTCCCGATTCGGAGCCAGCCTGGAAATGCACGAGCTGACCGCCAAGCCGGCCCTTGATTTTAGCTGCTTCAGCGCTGGTCAGCGTGATAGTCTCCGTGGTTACTTGATCTACATCCGGAAAGACCTGCTTGAGCGCTTGTTCTTTGGTAAGCAGCACTACTGCCTGTGAAATACCGGTCAACCCAAGGAAAAACACAAAGAATACAGTAATAATGGCTGCTGTTTTTTTCATTTTCATGACTATCTCCTTTTTACCAGTTGAGTGTTTACTTGCATACCCGATGAATAAATTTTCCTGCCATCGGTAGTCACCATAAAAGTTCCCGTCGATTGCATGGCGTCGATAATGGGTATTCCCTTTTCCGCACCCAGCACAAACAGAGCTGTGGACCATCCGTCGGCAAGAACCGGATCGGGAGAGATTATTGTTACACTGGCCATGTCCTGAGAAGGGTATCCTGTTTGCGGATCAAGAATATGGTGATACCGTTTTCCATCTTTGATAAAATACCGTTCGTAGTCCCCGGATGTAACGACCGTCATGTCGGTCAAGTCCAATGATCCGATAACTCCATCCCCTCGTGGGTCTTTAATCCCGATTTTCCAAGGCCGCCCTTTGTAGGTACCCAGGGCATAAATATCTCCGCCGGCGTCAATGAGCGCTGAGGTAATTCCTTCCTGTCTCAATACCTTTACCGCCTCGCCAACGGCATATCCCTTCGCAATCGATCCGAGATCGATTTGCGAACGTGGATTGCTCTTGGTAAGGATGCCATTCTCGATTTTAAGGCTCTTGTATCCCACATCATTCAAAAGGCTGTCAATCGAGGATTGGAGAGGCACCGCCGGTTTATCGCTGAAAAACCCCCAGAGATTAACAACCGAGCAAATGGTGATATCGTATTTCCCGTCGGACTTTTCGCTCACATCAAGGGCGATCCGGACCAAATCTACAATTTCTTTATCTGTTATGGGCTTATTGTTGGTATTGAAATCATACAGCGGACTTTTAGGATTCAACATATTGAATTTGCTGTCGATTTCCTCTATCCTGTCCAAAGCCTTTGAAAGAGCGCTCAAGACCCTGGTGTCGCCCGGCGCCTTTATGGTACAGTACGTATCCAAGAGATAGCGGGACTGGGATTGAAGAGTATCCGATTCGTGTGTCTTCCATCCCACCAGAAGGATCATAAGCCCAAACAATAAACCAAAAAGCATTATTTTATATTTTTTCATACCGGCACATCACTTATTAAAGTTAAAACGTTGTTCTCGATCCGATTGAAAGCCTGTTGAACTTGAGAGTTGAACTCTTGTCGGTTCGTCTCCAGTCCGCAATGTCGTACTGGATCTGAATGGAAGAACCGGACGCAACCTTCAACTGCAAACCTGGTGTAATGGTCGTGAATCTTTCTCCGCCCGGATTGGTTTTTATATCGTTGAAGTTGTTGTCGGCGTAATCATAGTGCAGCATAGCCCTTCCCCAGGGCGCGAATTTGTAGAACAGTTTAACATAGTATCCGAAAGGGGTCGCATCTGTTAGGCTGGCCGTTGTTGCTGATGTAGGAGTTTTGATGTTTTTCTCCCAGTTGCCTCCGGCCCATTCGGAACGGATTGAAAACTTCTGCCATTCGTATGACACGCCCGCGGAATATCTGGTCACCGGATACTTATTGTCGTTATCATACGTTCCTCGCGCAAGCGAACCCTGGAATTTCCATGCCCCGATTTCGGGTTCGGCATGGATCATGACCATCGGTGTGTTATTGTTGTCGGTAAATTCATTGCCGCCGTTCAGCAGGTAAAGATAGGTCGGTAACGACACTTTCCAGATTTCAAAGGGTTTGTAGAGCTCAAACCCTGTATCCAGCATGGCCCCCAGGTTGGTATTACAAGAAAACTTTCCGCCGTTGTATTCTTCCTCCCAGAAAAGCTCCGCACCATAATCCCATGTAAAAAGAGGTTTCACAATACCGACGGTCAGCTCATATTCATGAGGCAGGACAACTTTCATCGCTGCTTTGACCCATCCTACAAAGTTGGGTGTAATGCTGGTCGTGGTCTTGGTTTTACTGATCGGCACCCCGAACCTCGGTGTTGCACCCGTATTAAGGCCTACGCCGCCGGGAGCGAAATAGGGCTGTAAATCAATCGAGATTTTATCCGTCAATTCACTTGAAAGGTAAACGATCATCTCCCGGAAATCCATTCCTGCGTATTCATGGCCCCGTATATTGTTGCTCTTACCATCTTTGTAATCATAAAGGGTCATCTTTATATGTGCGCCAACTTTTGTTCCTTCAGCTTTCGTTTCTTCCGCATACATACATTTTGCGGTCAAAGCTGAAAGACTCATCATTGCACATACCAACAATAGTTTTCTGAACATACTACCCGTTCTCCCTTTTATCTTAAAGTGAATATGATTTGGCGTTATTTCCTGCATTTTCTTGTTTCAATCTCAGATATTATGCCTTAACGGTTTTTCGAAACCAAAGCTCGTATTGCAACAGGGAGAAAAGAGTTAAAAAAGTCAGGCCGAGGCATGTCCCCGCTATATACAATACCGTAGCGAATATTGGTGAAACATAGGGTATCAGATACATTGAACCAATATCCACAACGATGAACAAAAAAGGGACGACGGCGAAAAATGATTTAAGCTTTTCACCGTAAGAAGTAAACATGAACAGGCTTATCGGAATAAAGAAGATAAAAAGAGAATAGTACGGTAGATAGATATGTGCATGGTCGGTCAGCTCGATATATTCCATACCGCCGTAGGATTTGGCAACCAACGATACTTTCATTTCCGTATCGATACATATATGCACCAATAGAGCTAAATATATGAGACCTATGATACAGAGAATCGTCGATGTCAGCAACTTAATGCTGATAGGTGCTTTTGAAAGCCGGATACCTTCCATGATACCTCCATTTTTCTTTAGTGTTATTGACTTTCCGTCGCTCGGCGGCATAAAAACCGAAAAATCGCGAAGCGGCTGTCTTATTTCTTTTTCGGACTGTTTTCCCGCAACGCCATTTATGTAAATGCAATAAGAATGCCAACTGCAAAAAGCTGTATGAAAAGCTTTGTGACGGCAGGTAATAATTTTTTTAACTTGTTGATTATCAATGAAATGTAAAAAGATATAGATTAACAGTGATACGAGTCTTGAAGTAGGGAAATCATGTCTTTGATAACGGATATCCGTCATCCGGTAACGAAGATTCGTTACTTGATATCAGAAAATAAATTATTGTTTTGTATCCAACTTTTGGGAGCTTACATGGAAGGGATGAGCAGACTATACTAGCTGCTTTATTTACGGCAATAAATCTTAGGTTCCTTGATGAATTTAAAGTTTTTTTACTTTTTCTGGCGATTCCCCAGATTTTTGAATCAATATTTTGTAACTCTTTATGATGCTTATCGTTCCACGAAAATATATTTATGAAAATATTATCGAGTTAATGCAAGTCCTCATGAAGGACAAATCCCCCCTGTCCTTCGGACATCCCCCCTTGTTAAGGGGGGAATCATGTTGGCAGGCAGCCTAAATCCCCTTAATAAGGGGGGGGCCGCTTTATGCGGCGTGGGGATTTTGCCTAAAGAGTAGATATGTGATATGGCATATCTGTCGCCGAATAAAAAATGGGGGATGGCCAGTTTTACTTTTTATCTTGACTCCTTTACTAATTTTATATATTTTGCGCGAAAATCTTATATTCTATAATTCTATATTCTGTCTTTTATCTTCTGTTTTAATTGACTTTGTGTACTTTGTGAGCTCTCTTACCTCTCTTTTTCACACACCGACCATGTGAGCCAAGTATGGATAACACCTCTGCACCTTCTCACGGTCTCACCCAGCGTATCGTTTCGATCGATGCCTTCAGGGGTTTCATCATGCTCTCAATGCTTATGGGAACCCTTGGCCTGGCAAAACTGTCCGACTACCCGGTCCTCGGATTTTTCTACACGCAGCTTACTCATGTTCCCTGGGTGGGATTCCATTTCGAGGATCTCATTCTTCCTACTTTTTTGTTCATCATCGGCGTGTCTATGGCCATTTCCGACCAAAAACGCCGACAGTGCGGGGACAGTTCCCGTCAACGACTTCTCCACGCTTTCAAAAGAAGCGTCGCTCTCTTTGCCCTGGGATTCCTCCTCTCCTGGCTCAGCAGCGGAAAACCGCAATGGGGAGCCGGAGTGCTCCAGGTCCTGGCCCTTTCCTATTTCGGCGCCTTCTTTTTCCTCGGATTGAGCATAAGGTCGCAGTTTGCCGTTTTCGGGGCGCTCCTTTTCATCTACTGGTTTTTTATTTTCATCATCCCTGTATACGATGTCGGGCGCAACAGTTACGAGGTCTTCAAGAATCTAGTCTACCATATCGATGAAACTGTCATCGGAAAGGCCGGCCGCTGGGGGTATCTGTACCCAATAATCACCAACGTCGCCCCTGTGGTATACGGATCCATCATCGGGAAGCTTCTCCTCAATCGTATCAATAATCGACAATTCATGAAAACCCTGGTTATCCTGGGAATTATCGGAGTCATTATTGGTCTTTTGCTCAGCCCTTTCATGCCGTTATCGCATCGGATGAATACCAGCTCTTACGCTATCTTCACCTGCGGCCTGGCTACACTTCTTCTTCTCGGATTTTACTATCTCATCGATGTCAGGAATTATAAGAAATGGAGCTTCCTTTTCATCGTTATCGGGATGAACTCCATTTTCATATACATGCTCGACGGTTTTTTCTCAAGGTGGCTTCTTAACACGGGGGGGATTCTCCTCGGGCCGGTGGCAGGGTACATAGGTGTCTGGATCGAACCCGCTAAAAGTGTTTTCCGTCTTCTCGTGGAGTGGCTGGTATGCCTATGGCTTTTCCGGAGGAATATCTTTTTTAAACTGTAAAAGAAATCTGATGGATGAAATCTGTAATAAGAAACCTTTGGATAGTATTTTGTAACAGGTATATTTTACATAATCCGGGTTTATCAATACATTCCACAAATAGTCCGCGAAAGGAGGTTCAGGGATTTAAACAGGTAATAGAGTTGACTGGTGTTTGGCTTTTTAATGATCCACTCGTAGGAGGGAATATGCGAAAAGTACTTTTGATGTGCACCTCACTGTTCTTCCTGGTATCGGTTGCCTATGCGGCCAATTTTCAGCCTACGCCCCTCAAGTTGAGCGCTCCGGCGAAAATATCCTATCAATTTGACGGCAAAAGACTGGGTATTCCGTTTGATGTCACCGGAACGCCGGCCGGGGTTATTCTCTGCGTGTATACCACCGGTAAAGCTGCTTCGGTCAGCAAAATCAGGAATGGATTCCTGGGATGGCACTACATGAACAAGGTGGACACCTCGGTGTATTTCTCCAAGTTGGCCAATTATGAAACGGGGAAGAATAACATTATTTACTGGGACGGGAAGGGCAAAGACGGCAATATTGTCCCAGCCGGTGATTATACATACTACCTTTGGGGATATAATAATAAGAGTGCCAGGGAGCCGGTCTGCAAATTTATTAATATCCCTTCCAGTAGTGGCGGCACCCAGGCTAAAATCCAGGAAATAGGCCCGGACGGCAAGGGGCTGGCCAATCCGCTTTTTTTCTCGCCGGGCGGACGAATTAAATGGACAATCGGCAACAACCCGTTTGACAGTTTATTTGTAGAGACCACCACCATGTCCCTGGGCACCGGGTGGTCCAGGGGTAACGTCATCGCTCTCCAGCCCAATAACTTCAACTATTTCTATGTTGAAGTCGGCAGCCCACGCGCAAATAATGTCAAGGGAGTGCGGAAGATGCAGTGGGTGCCCAATGGCGAATCACAGTATGTGACCACCTGGGGTGTTAACGGCATGACATCCTGGGCCAGTGGATTTGATGTCGATCCCGGCTGCATCACTGACGGCGACATAGTCTACACGATTGACCAGTCGTATCACGACTACAGCGGCGTGGCGCTGTCCGATTTCATCTCCATCGACGCCACCGACGGCTCCATCATCAAGAAAGTTAATATGACCTCCTTCTGGACCAGCGTCGAAGGTAAAAAAGCCGGCGGCCAGATGAACGGCGGTCCGAATGGATTTGAGATGCGTAACGGGTACATATTCCTGAACTGCCATTGCTCCTGTATGAAGACGATGGTCGATCCGGCGGCGGAAAACGCGGGTGATTTCTTCGTCTGGTCCAACGAGAACGGCGACGGTATATTCGACAAGAATTATCAGCCGGATGCCGTGAGAAAATGGGTTTGCCATGACTACATCGTTCAACCCGAAGTTAGGCATTTCTCTGCCGACTCCAATCTGTTCGGCGTAGGAGGGACCTATGATCTCGGTGCGATATCCTTCGGACTCCTGGGCCCTGACGGCACCGGTATCGGGTACTATGCCTATGCCGGGGAGACTGCCACAGGCATTGATCAGGGAAGATGGAACATACATGCTGATTACAATTCGCCTTTTGACGGCCTGTATACGGATAACTATTCAACCGGTGACATCACTCTGCGAGGTGGTTTGTGGTATATAGCGCAAGATTCCATTAAGGGTATGATCTCCAACAATGTGGGGGTGCAGGAAACCGCGCCGTCAGCTTTTGCATTATCGCAGAATACTCCCAACCCTTTCAATCCGACTACCACGATCAGTTTTATCATTCCAAAAGCCGGGAATGTGACGGTGGAAGTATTTAATGTGAGCGGTCAGAAAGTAGATACCGTAGTCAACACGTATATGGAGGCCGGGGGCCATTCAGTCACCTGGAACGCCATGAGGCATTCTGCAGGAATGTATTTCTATACGGTAAAAACAAAGGATGCTTCCAAAACCATGAAGATGACTCTCCTCAAGTAATCTCGGTCATCCATCGGAAAAAATCAAAGGTCCTGTTATTAACCCGGATTATTCATAAAAAAGGATTTTCTTTCTTTAAGCGTCAAGACTACAGCCCCCTAAATCCCCCAAAGGGGGACTTAAAAGGCTGAAATACAAAACGTAACAGTTATTTTAAAATTATGTTGCACTTACATGTTACTATCTTTACCATGTTAAGTCCCCCTTTGGGGGATTTAGGGGGCTGCCATTAAAAAGTAGGCATAACTATTTGTTTAAAAATAAGTTGAGATAATACTTATGTAAGTTTATAAATAATTCGGGTTAACAGGACCTTTTTTTTACAATCGAGCCTTTTGCAAAAGTCGAGATTGTTTGACGCAGCCCCCCTTTCTGTCCTTCGGACATCCTTCCCCCTGAAGGGGGCAGGAAGAGACTATGGAGCAACGACTTCCCTTGCCCCCTTCGGGGGAAAGGGACTGAGGGTTAGGGGGCTGTGTTTTACGCTCACAGAGACTAAAATCCTGTTCTCATGCATAATTCGGGTTAGTTTAACAGATAAATTACTCATGAAGGTCAGGCGAGGCGCAGGGGATTTGGTTTGAAACAAAGCTGGAGAGTTGAACTTGTCGCAGTAAATGCGGTTTTGCACATACCGCACGTGCAGGGGGGTTTTTATTGCATAGATGAAGAATTCGCGGAAGGGGGATATCAAGTAAATTCTGTCGTCGACCATACGCTTGTTGAACATGTACGTGTAGCAAGGCCGTCGATTCTCATGGACTTACATTAACTTTAAGACGATTCCTCAATGTGTATGACCCGTGTCGGGCAAAGATACGCACAGGCGCCGCATCCAATACAGGTTTCCGAGATTTTGTCAAAAGGTGTCTGGACTCTTCTCCTGATCCCTCTGTTGGAAAAACTTATCGCGCTCATCCCGACAACTTCTGCACACACGCGGACACATTGCCCGCACAGAATGCACTTGGACTGATCTTCATGATGAATTCGTACGTTTGTTACCCCGTATTCATCCGCCAGTTTATTTATTTTATCGGAGTCGGAGCAGCGGGCCATCAGGAGTTCAATGATAATCTTTCGGGCCTGCACCACCCTTTCGGTATCGGTCTTGACTATCAAACCCTCAGTGACTTTATAGAGGCATGATACTTGAATGCCCGGCCGTGATCCGCCCACTATTTCAACCACACATAACCGGCATGCCCCGTAAGGCGTCAGATCTTTATGGTAGCATAACGTCGGTATGTGGATGCCCTCATCCCGAGCGACCTCAAGGATGGTTTTTCCTTCTTCAGCCTGTAGCACCTTATCATTTATCGTACACGTAATCATACAATGCATTCCTAATAGTTATAAATCGCTTATCTATTTGACTCAGCAAAGGTAAGAAATGGAGCAAATAAAGAACCCTCACCCCATGTCCCCTCTCCCGTAAACGGGCGAGGGGAAAACCCTTTTATCTTTCATAACCCATTATTTATCATGCATATCTGGGTCTTCCCCTCTATTGCTTGCAAGAGAGGGGATTATGGGGTGAGTTAAAAAGCGGTTTGAATTAATAACCATTTGTTTAACCTCTACTTCGAAGAATCGAAATGAAAAACATCATCTCCTTTTTTATAATCGTAAATAAACCGGAGAGACGGATATCCGGCTATCAATGCCGCCATTGTCTCAAAAATATTTCCCAACGGTTTCATATCCGGATGGCTGAGAACAAAAACGGCGGTAATACAGGTGCCTTCCCCCTCTTTTGAATCAATCGTCAAGGTCCCGCCGGTTTGCTCAGCCGCCTGTTGAAGCAGTGAAAGCCCTAATCCGACTCTTTTCCCCGTTTTCGTAGTAAAGAAAGGATCCAGAGCCTTTCCCGCCGTTTCACTGTCCATACCCGATCCATCATCTCTTATGCAGACCCTCAACCGGTCTTCATCCGGATATTCACCGATCTCGATGTGGACGGTTCTGGCATCAGCCCGTATTGCATTTTCAACAATATCAAGTATATGTAACGATATATCCTGCATTACATCACAAGCTGCCTTTCATGGCGTCATCACAGCGCTGTTTTCAGCGCAGAAAAGGACAGTTCACGGGCAAAAACGGTCGTTGAAGTCTTGCCGATTTCCGTCAAATAATGGGCATCGGAAAAAGTAACGAGCGGATAGCCGAGGTTTTTGAACGAATCCTTTTTAAGAGCGTCGGCCCTCGGCGAGAGCTCAAGGGCATGGAGCGGCAAATGTTCCGGGATAAATCCAAGCTGTCCGAGAATACTGAACTGCTCACGGTCGATATGTGAGGCAACGGCGATTCCTCCATTATCCAGGATTGCCTGAACCGTTTCCTCCAATGATAGATTCGTTGCTCCGATCAGCAGCCTGCCTGAGGAGCCGACTATGCGGTCATATTCATCAACGATCAACTGTTCCCCAAACCTTGTTTCATCATTCTTTCCGGGCAGGTTCCGATACACCAGTTCCTGCATTCTGTGTAAAGCGCCGTCTTCTCCAAATAACGACAGGATGTGTACTTCTTCCCGGGTCGTTATCTCCATTCCACCCAGCACATGCACGCCGGCTCTTTCTCCGGCTCTTATTACCGCGGCGACATTTTCTGACGAGTTGTGGTCACATATTCCGATACAGTCCAGTCCGCGCTTCGCCGCTTCATCGATGATTGCAGTCGGCAGCATAGTGAGATCGGCGCAGGGAGAAAGGCAGGTATGTATGTGTAAATCGATCTTATATTTTTTCACCATCAGTTTGTGTGCTTGAGATCCCCAGAGCGTATAATCTACCGACCACCTCGAATGCGGGCATGCTGCTGACCATGATCGGTATATGTTCTTCTTCCGCTTTACGGAGCGTATCTTCTTCCGGCACTCTCCCGTTTATCAGGATGATCCCGGATAATTCCTTCGTTCCGGCCACCGCTACGATATTCTGATGGATCTGCAGGGTTATCCAAATATTCCCTTCCCTGCTGTGGGCAAGGACATCGCTCAACAAATCGCTCACATAACCGCCGGTTATCGCGGTATCCAGCCTGTCATCACCGGATTTCACTTCGAGATGCAATGAGTCGACTATTTCCTTCAGGTTCATTTTTATTCCTTTTCAGAGTCAGGAGCAAAAAGTATTTCGAATTCCAGTTCAGTTCCTTTTCCGACATCGGACAGTATTTTCAATTCATCAGAACACTTTTTTATGTTATTTAAACCCATACCCGCACCGAATCCCAATTCTCTCACCCACTCAGGAGCGGTTGAAAAACCGGGGAGCATTGCCTTCTCAATATCCTCGATCCCGGGGCCTCTATCCCGGGCATAGATTTTTATTTTACTCGGATTAACCTCTGCAAAGATTTCTCCCTCATCCGCAAAAACGATCATATTCATTTCAGCTTCGTAAACGGCTATAGCCACTCTTCGAACCACCTGGGAATGGAATCCGAGACGTTTCAGAGTCTTTTTCATATTGGTAGCGCAATCGCCTGCCTGTTGAAAATCTTTGCATTTAATCGTGTAATGGAAGTTCAAAGTTAGTTTTTCGGCAATGATATCTTCGAAGATATGACTCGCCCTGTAAGTATGAATGTCCTCATCCGAATACTTTGCTTCCATTTTCTTTAAAACACATCTGATAATATCGCCTTTTGTTACAATGCCGACCAGTTTGTGATTTTTGTCGATTACCGGGAAGCAGGTGAACCTGTAGCTCTCGAAATTTCTCAATGCTTCTACAAGCGGTGAATAGTCAAAGACAGTTTTCACCTTTCTTGACATTTTTTTTTCGATCAAGCAGTCTTCTTCCCTGTTAACCAGCCACTTGATATAGTCTCCGATAGTGATGATACCTGCAATTTCCTCATTATCAATTACCGGTATACCGTAAATGCGCTTCGAAAGGAAAATATCTCCCAGAACACTCATGTTCATGGTCGAATCGACGACGATAACATCCTTTGTCATCACTTCTTTGACTTTTATTTCGTAAATGAATTCCTGAATTTTCGAAATCTGTTTCGTATTTTCCAATTACTGCTCCCTTGTCACTTTTTCACCGCAGGCCAGCCCCGCCAAAAATAACTTACCACAGGCTTCATACATATGATATCTGGTGCAAAGCAACGGAAGGTCCATTTTTCCCGCTATCGTTATTAACGAATTATCCGGTTTCTTCCCTCTCACAAAACAAATAGCCGATAGGTCAACAAGCTCCGCTGTCCGAAGTACCTGGAGATTTATCAATCCCGTCAATAGAAGAGCATGAACATCAGTATAAGCCAATACATCGCTCAGTAAATCCGATCCGCACACCGCTTTGATATCCATATCTAAAATATCTTCACAACACAATACTTCCGCGTCCAATAATTCTTTAATATTGACGAGTTTCATGGTTGTGTCCATTTTTTAAAAAATATGGCAAAAGTAGGGCATAGGCTTCCATGTAAAAAAATCGCAATACATTAGTCGCTCTGTATTTCACTCAACTATAACAGCTTCGAACTTGCACTTTTCAAAGCACACACCGCACTTTGTACACAAATCGGGATTGATCGTGTGCGGTTCTTTTTTCTCCCCGGAAATTGCGTTCTGCGGACAGTTCTTTGCACACACCGTACATCCATTGCATTTTTCACGATCAATGCGATATGTTATCAATGCGGTGCATACCTTCGCAGGGCATTTCTTCTCCACTATGTGCGCCATATATTCATCTTTAAAAAATCTCAACGTACTGAGCACGGGATTTGGCAATGTCTGTCCCAAGCCGCACATGGATGCATCTTTTATGACCGGACAGAGTTCTTCCATGAATTGAATATCGCTTTCTTCTCCCTTGCCGCTGCAGATTTTGTTCAAAATTCCAAGGAGAGCAGCCGATCCTTCACGGCATGTGGAACATTTTCCGCATGATTCGTCGGTGGTAAATGCGATAAAGTACTTTGCAATATCGACGATGCAGGTGTCTTCATCCATGACGACCATGCCGCCGGATCCCATGATCGCGCCAGCCTCTTTCAACCGTTCGTAATCGATGGGAAGATCGAGCAGTTCCGAGGGGATGAATCCTCCTGACGGGCCTCCGGTCTGCACAGCCTTGAGTTTCTTGTTGCCGGGGATACCGCCGCCGATATCGAAAACCATTTCTCTCAGGGTTATTCCCATGGGAACTTCAACCAGGCCGGCATTATTTATATTCCCCGCGAGAGAAAAGACTTTTGTCCCGCGACTTGTTTCGGTTCCGATTCCGGCAAACCATGTGGAACCCCAGTTTATGATCATCGGAATATTCGCCCAGGTTTCAACATTATTGATATTGGTCGGGAAACCCCAGAGACCTGATTGAGCCGGAAAGGGAGGTTTCAATCTCGGCTCGGGCGTCTTTCCTTCTATCGAAGCGATCAGCGATGTCTCTTCTCCGCATACAAACGCCCCCGCCCCCTCAAAAATGGTGAGGTTAAAGCTGAAATCGGTATCGAAAATATTCTCGCCCAACAGGCCGTATTCCCGCACCTGCTTTATCGCTTTCTTAATCCTTTCTATCGCAAGCGGATACTCGATTCTCACATAGATATACCCCTCGCTGGCCCCCATCGCATATGCGCCTATACACATTCCCTCGATAATAGCGTGAGGATCGGCCTCTACGATGCTCCGATCCATGAAAGCGCCCGGATCGCCTTCGTCGGCATTGCAAATAACATAACAGGGGGCTTCGGGCGACTTCTCCCTTCTCTTCAGAACTTCCGCCCTGCATATGCTCCATTTCTCGCCCGTTGGAAACCCGGCGCCGCCTCGTCCCCGTAAGCCTGACTTTTTGATTTCCTCAATAACCTGATCAGGAGTCATGCTCGTCAGAACCTTTACCAGCGCCTTATATCCATCATTCGCGATATATTCATCGATATTTTCCGGATCTATCAGGCCGCGGTTTTTCAGTGCTATCAGCCGCTGGTCTTTGAAAAAAGGAATATCTCTTATTTTGGGAATCGGTGTTTCCTCGCCGGCAGGAACATACATTTTTGAAGTAACAGGTCTGCCTTTAAGAAAATGTTCCTCTACTAATTTGGGAATATCCTCCACTTTCAGAAACTGATAAAAAATTCCATCAGGCTGCACCATCAAAACGGGACCATTGACACAAAGTCCGCTCGCACCTGTCTGGACAATCTGAATATCATTATTCAGGCCCTGCCGCTGTATCTCATATTCAAGAGTATTCTTTATTTTTAACGCACCGTTGGATATGCAATTCGTACAGGTGCAGATCAACGCATTCGACCGATATGCCATTCAACTATCTCCAAATTTCAACCTTGACAGGCCGGAATGCAGGGAGTAACCGTCTCGGGGTGCTTCTTCCTTGCACAACCACAGGAAATGCCTATAATACTCTTTCGCTCCCGATCGATAATGCGTATTCCTTGACTATCGACCCGCCAAGAACATGTTTTTCTAATATTTCACGGGCCTTTTCGGGCGTCACATCGACATATTTCACCGGCGGCTCGTTTTGTAATTCAATCGTAATCATCGGCTCGCGGCTGCAAAATCCCGCGCAGCTCGAAATGGTCAGGATGATATCCTTCAGATCCCTTCGTTCAATCTCTTCCATAAGAGCATTCATGACGGTTCTCGCTCCGGCCGCGATCCCGCATGTTCCCATGTGAACGATGACTTTCGCTTTACCAGAGCCTTCCCGCAGGTTTATTATTTTTTTCATGCGCTGACTGATTTTTTCAAGATCTTCAGGCTTTAATTTGTTCATCTTTAACCCTATCTGATGGATAGTGATGTAAAACATCTATCACTTTGTGCTTATCCAGATATCCAAAAATATCATCGTTTATCGATATTACCGGCGATTGACCGCAGCACCCGATACAACTAACCGTATCAAGCGTATATTTTAAATCCGGTGTATTCTGGTGGACCGATATACCCAGCTCTTTTTCAAGGGTATGGAGAAGGCCCGCGCCGCCTTTTACATAGCATGATGTTCCCAGGCAAACCTTGATGATATTCCTGCCCCGGGGTTTCAGACTGAAAGCGTTGT
Organism: Candidatus Latescibacter sp.; assembly: GCA_030692375.1. NCBI lineage: Bacteria > Pseudomonadati > Candidatus Latescibacterota > Candidatus Latescibacteria (ex Chuvochina et al. 2023) > Candidatus Latescibacterales > Candidatus Latescibacteraceae > Candidatus Latescibacter > Candidatus Latescibacter sp. Next base: position 30,334 of record JAUYCD010000086.1, read on the forward strand.
AGAATGTTGAAACCCGATAGATAGTGCTGTATGGAATATTCATCTCTTTTGATACCATTGCCAGCGCATATTCCGGCAAATAATTGAAAACTGTATGAATATTTTGAAGAATAGGAATAGTAGACCCGGGCATATCCCTGTGAGCTTCTATTATATTATATATTTTTTCTCTGTGATCGGTTTCAATTTTTATTTTTGGTTTCTTTTTTTCCTCACCGTACTGTAGATGTTCCATTCTGAATTTCCACTTCAGTTTCGGATTATACAGACGGTTTTTAACGATGTTTCTCACCGTTTCGACAAAGTCGGGCAGGGAAATTTCCATGTCATTTTTAACCTTGACCTGACATGCAAGCCTTATTCCTACCTTTCTTTCTTCTGGAGTGATAAATCCTTTTTCTGTGGGGAGAATTTGACCTCCACCCTGTATAACTCTCACTTTGCAATAGCCGCAGCTTGCTTTTCCGCCGCATGCAGACGGAATATTAAAATTATGTGAAATAAGGGATGTGAGAAGCGTTTGACCGCCGCGAACGGTGAACTCATCTTCCCCGGCAACGCGAATCAGACATTCACCGTAATCGGCGAGCACGACATCGGCCAGAATGAGCAGGCCGCCCAGGAGGAGGCTGACACCGGTAAGAACGACGATAGGTACTATATACTCCATAAAAAAAAGATCCTTGTCTTTAGAGATTGACTACTCCGGAAAAGCCCATGAATGCCAAGGCCATTATACCGGCAATGATCATGGTGATGCCGGGTCCCTGGAGACCTTTGGGGATGTCGGAAAACGCCATCTTCTGACGGATGCCGGCCATGGCCACAATGGCCAGGGTCCAGCCGATCCCGCTGCCCAATGCGTAAACCAGCCCCTGGACAAAGGAATAGTTGCGGAGAGTCGCGATGAGAAGCACCCCGAGGATGGCGCAGTTCACTGTAATAAGGGGGAGGAAAACTCCCAGGGAAACGTAGAGTACGGGGGAATAACGGTCTATAAACAGCTCCACTATCTGCACAAACGCCGCGATAACCATGATATACACCAGGAACTGCAGGTAATCCACGTGGAGGGGCACCAGAACCAGGAAATTGATAGGCCAGTTCAGCGCCATAGTCATGAACATCACGAAGATCACAGCAGCGCCCATGCCCAGGGCGGTAGGAATCTCCGTGGACACGGCCACGAATGGACACAGCCCGAGAAAATTAGAGAGTATCATGTTCTGCGTAATGATGCTGGCAAAGAAAATAATGAATAGATTTGTGAAATCGATTCCCATAGTTAATTCCTCTGGGTGAGAGTACGAAGGAGCCAGATGTAGAGCCCGAGCACGAAAAACGCCCCCGGCGCCATGACCATGATAACCCAGGGCGTCCACCAGGAGCCGAGCACAGTTATGTCGAGAAAGGTCCCAAACCCCAGAAGCTCACGGATAACACCTATGACGAGTATGGAGAATGAATACCCGCAGGAAACCCCGAGGCCGTCGAAGAAGGACGGTATCACCGGATTTGAGATGGCGTAGGCTTCTGCGCGGCCCATCACGATGCAGTTGGTGATGATCAGCCCCACATAAGGGCCGAGCGCGGCGGATATGGCCGGATAGTAAGCTTTCAGCGTCTGATCCACCACAATGGTGAATGTGGAGATGACCATCATGAACACCGCCATGCGGATACGGGACGGGATAATGGAGCGGATCATACTGATTATGGTTGAGGAGCAGGTGGTGACAAAAATTACCCCCAGGGCCATGGCGATGGAGTTCTTTACATTGTTGGTCACCGCCAGCGAAGAACAGATGCCCAGCATCATCGCGAACAGGGCATTATTCTTCCAGAACCCCTCAAAGAAAACCTTAAATTCTCTGGATTGTCCTAAACCCATAAATCAACCCTTTTATTTTACAGCACTGAAGTAGGCGTTAAAACCGTTATTAAGTATTCGGACGACAGCTTCTGAAGTCACAGTTGCACCAGTCAAGGCGTCAAACTCGTTTGGCCCAGCTTTTCCGGTTTTTACAAGCGTAATGCCCTGCGCCACCTTTTTCCCGATGAACTGCTTCTGAAAGGCATCATCCATGATACGCTCACCGAACCCGGGAGTTTCTTTCTGGCTTACCACTTTGAATCCGCTGACCGTATCCCCTTTCAGCGCCGCCACCACAGTGATGGTATCCTGATAACCTTTTCCGGAAAGACACAATGCCGCAGCGCCGCTCTCGTTGTCACGGTATATGAGTAATCCTTTTTCTTCCGTTTCCTTAATGCGCTCCCGGTAATTCTTCAGAATGGCGACGCTGTCCTGAGGGGCATAAGGTATCCCGAACACATCAAGGATTGACATGATGAGTTTGATTTCCCGGTTCTTTGAAATAACCGCCTCGCTTTTTACAGCATTCTGCCCGCTTTTCGGAGCGTTTTCCTCACTTTTGGAGGAGTTCGGTTCGTTTTTCGAAGCACCTTCCTCGCTCTTTGAGACTATCGGCTCGCTCTTTGAGGCGGTTTCCACGCTTTTGGCGGCAACCTGCTCGGTTTGGATGTTATAGTGCGCACGGAAACCATTGTTAAGCATCCTTTCCAGCGCCTCTGAAGTCACTGTCGCGCGGCTTACAGCGTCAAACTCGGTTGGGCCTGCATGACCGGTTTTCACAAGTTTGATGCCATTGGATACTTTTTTCCCGATAAACTGATTCTGAAAGGTGTTGTCAGCGATCTGCGATCCCAGGCCGGATGTCTCATTCTGGCTCACCATCTTGAATCCGCTGATAGTATCGTTCTTAAGCCCCACTACCACGATTATGGTGCTCTGGTATCCGCTGCCGGCTAGAAGGATGGCAGCAGCGCCGCTCTTTTTCTCCAGGTATGTTTTTATTCCCTTTTCTTCCGATTCCGCGATAGTTTCCTTAAAGTTTTTGCGGATAGCGACACTATCTTGCAAACCATAATTCATCCCGAACATATTGAGGACTGTCATCATGATTTTAACTTCCATGCCCTTTGGGATCTCCGGCACGGCTGCAGTATTGTAAAACGAAGAGAAACCAAGGTTGAGAATACGGGTGAGCGCCTTGGAAGTTTCGGTGGCCCCGGTGATGGCATCGAACTCACTCGGTCCGGAATGGCCGGTTTTAACCCACTTGATTCCTCCCGATACTTTTTTCCCGATAAATGAGTCCTGAAATGATTTTTCCATCATACGCGCCCCAAGTCCGGGGGTTTCATTCTGGCTGACCACTTTGAAACCGGAGATCGTTTCCCCATTGAGCGCCACCACCACGGTGATGATGCTCTGGAATCCGCTGCCGCTGAGCGAGACAGCGGTTGCCCCGCTCTCTTTTTCTTTGAAGAGCCTGAGTCCCTTTTCCTCGGATTCGGTCACCCGGTTTTTATAGATGGAGATGATCTCCGCCGTGTTTTTCGGATTGTATTTTATCTGGAAGGCATCGAGAACAACGCCCTTCCTCTTTATTTCTTCATTCCTCTGAATGATGGGCAGGGTTTTGATATTGACCAGCGCCAGGAATCCTGAACAGATAATCGAAAGGATGAGGAGCATGCCCATGATCCATTTCTTGCTGTTCATGTTCATGATGAGACTCCCCTGCCGTATTTTACTGTCAGGACAACCTCGTCTATCAGCGCCGCGAATATATTCATAAACAGGATGGCGAACATCACCCCTTCGGGGAAACCGGACAGGTTCCGGATGAATATGGTTACAGCTCCGATGGCCAGGCCATATATCCATTTACCGGCGTTGGTGAAAGGGCTGGTCACCGGATCGGTCACCATAAAGAAGGCGCCGAACAAAAGGCCGCCGGCGAAAAGGTGGAAAACCGGAGAGGCAAATTTCACCGGGTCGGCCAGGTGCATTATTTCCGCCATCGCCAAAGCCGAAACGATAGTGGCCAAAGGCAGCCTCCAGTTCGCCACCCTTGTCACAATCAGGAATATGCCGCAGAGAATGATCAGCGCGCCCGATGTCTCCCCCAGGCACCCGCCGGTGGAGCCGATAATGAGATCCTTCAGGGGAGTCAATACACCGCCCTTGAGATTTATAAGGGGTGTGGCGGAAGTAATCGCATCGCCCGATTTTGCCCAGTGGAGAAATCCGCCCCAGGCGCCGCCATAAGGCTCCACCCAGGAGGAGGACATCGGCCCGGGAAAGGTCGCCGCCAGGAATACCCGGCCGACAATGGCCGGATTGAAGATGTTTTTGCCTGTGCCGCCAAATACTTCCTTGCCCAGGATCAGCCCCACCGCCAGCCCCACCGCCGCCATCCAGAACGGGATGGTCGGGGGAAGGATCATGGGATAAAGGATGCAGGTGACAAACATTCCTTCGGTGACCTCCTCGTTCTTGGCCACCGCGAATCCCATCTCGATGAAGATGCCGACAATGTAGCAGAAAATGACCAGCGCAAGGCTCCTCCATCCGAAAAAGTAGATGGAGGCGAGCACGGTCGGTGAAGCCGCCAGCATCACCGCGATCATATAGCGCTTTAGATCGGTGTTGTCGCGGATGTGAGGACCTTTGAGCGGGTTCACCGCACGGGGTGAGAAGAAAAAGGTGGACATGGTATCCCAGGCCGGATGCAGCCTGGATTTTTCGAACACCCGGTCTATCCTCTCGATAAGCTCCCGGAAGCGGCCGATTAATGTATTCACTGCGCGCCTCCTTCCCGACGCTTTTTTACCGCATCCTGCACAGAGCTGGAAAGGCTGATTTTGGAGGGACACACATAATCGCACAACCGGCAGTCGATACAAAGCTGGGGCTTCAGCCGAAAACTCTGTTCGATCATTCCTGCTTTCACATGTTTCCATATCAGGTGCGGGTAGATTTTCACCGGACAGACCTCATCGCAGAAATTGCATTGCACGCAGGGCCGGACGCCGCCATGAATACTAGAATCCATTCGCTTGGGGAGAAGCGGCAGGTAATTTCGAAAGGTCAGCCGCGAGTAGCTGTCATAGGTAAAGCCGGGATTGAGGAAGCGGTAAAAATCCCGAACCGCATGTTCCCGGATAACCGTAATTTCACGGTCTGATATCTGCACGGAGTCGCTCTGGGGGACAACGCCGGTCAGCGCATCGCCCCTGATGATCCGCCAGGGGCCGTATTCCTCGGATTTCAGGAGATGTTTGCGGATGTCCTCAAAGCGGACGCCGATCCGGATACGGTACCACCCCGGTCTCGATACCCCGGGACCGGCCACGAGGATGATACGGTCTATGAGCGGTCGTCCCCTTGTCATGGATTCGGAGGTCTGGAGTACATCGAGGAAGGGAATAACCAGAGTCGCTTCGTCCTCTTTCTCCACAGGCGCCTTGAGCAGGTCGCGGCGGAGGATCGCCGGGAACTCCTGCGGGTAGCGGTCGGACATGATGCGGACAGCGGCGAGTTCCCGCACTTCCGCAGTCTCAAACCAGCTTCGATTACGTTTATTTATGGCGATGATTATCCGTGAGGAGGGAAAGAGTATATGAAGAGTTTTCAAACCATCGATAAATAATCCCCGGTCTTCAAAAATCTCCGGTTTCCAGGCCTGGTTCAGGAGGGAATTGTGCACTGCGCCGATAATAATGTTTTGTATCCGGTCGCAGTCTTCGAGAGTCTCAAAACGACCGGGGAAAAGCGCCGCACAGCCGGAGCTGTGGAAAAGCTCCAGCGCCTCTTTCCGCTCCAGGCGCCAGGGCACCCGCAGATGGCCCGGAAGCGGTTGGTAATCGTGCGAAATTGTTTCAGGAATGGGAAAATCTCGTAAAACAGGTTCCGCCGCACCCTCAAAACTTTTAAAAATGTATCCGCCGGAAAAGGTCATAGTAGAAAGTATCTATATATGATGTTCTGCATGAAATCCAAGAATCCAGGAACATTTTTTTTATAATTTGGATAGTATAAATCAAACCTGTGTGGAAAGCAATAAAAATATTTTGAAAATCACCATGTCGGTTTAACCTTTTCCACCAGTGACAGATCGTTTTTCCAACTGAGCTGCCATTCTATATTTTTATGCAGCTTGTATTTAATAACATGGCTGCCGGGATCGGCGCCGATCACATTTATTTTTGAACGGTCCCCCTGCCCCAGACCGGCGGAGGCGCAGTACTGGAGGTAGCCGATATTCTCCCAGGGAATGCCCATGAGCTCCGAGCCGATGCGGTCAACAGCCACAAAATCCGGCCCGGCAAGAACCACACGGTGATCGACCGGTTCCCCTTCGGTCGGCCCGTTGCCCTGCGAGCCTTCTACCCCATCGAGGACAGAGAAATCCGGATGCACCCGGTGCGCCATGATGAACAGGTTGAAATTCAGCATCTTCGGGGAGTTGTTTCCCTGCCCATTGGCGTGCATCTTGGATTTTTCCTGGATTTTAAGCCGGGTGTTTTTCAGGGGCGAGCCCATCACCACATTCTTGAGAGTCAGGGTAGCCACCACCACATTGTGGGTTTTCAGCCGGGTGAGGGAGAAAATATAATTGCTGGGATCGAGGAAGGTATCGATAACCCGTATCGGAGTGGGATAGAGGTTTTTGTCGAGTATCCAGCAGGGCGTTGTCGGCTGCTCGCTCAAATCGAGAAATTTAATAGTGTATTCATTTGCCAGGGGAGTATATCCATACTCTTTAAAAAGGGTCAGCATTCCCCTGTCCGATGCGGAAGATTCGCCGATGAGAACGGGACGGTTATAGATCGGCTTGAGAAAATCCAAAAGCCCCCGTATCGCATCCGGATGTGTGGCGATAAGAGGTGTGTCCTGCCAGACACAATTCACCTTGATGAATACCTGCTTTCCTTCTATCGATTGAAGGATCTGCTCCCGGAATGGTTCGAGCGCTTCCTGTATCATCTTCCGGCGGTCGTTCCCGGAGATAAGGTTGACCCGGCTTTCCCCCAGGCCGGCTGCCGTTTTCCCCAAATTTCCCGCGCTCCGGGTTTTGGGGAGTTGGGAAGCGCACCCGGCCGTTCCCAGAGCCAGTGCGCCTGCCGCCCCCCTGGTTAGAAAATCTCTTCTTTTCATTGAATCGTGTACCTTTTACCTTTCAGTATTGAGGCTTCGATTATTTACGTAACAAAACTTTTTATCCTTATTGTATGATGATCAGGTAAAAAGTCAGTTGTACACTATTTTCTGGTGTTTCTTTACCTCACTCCCTGTCCCCCTCTCCTAGTCAGGAGAGGGGGTAACTCATTATGCGCCCGGCTCTTACCCTCTCCTAATTAGGAGAGGGTGGCCGAAGGCCGGGTGAGGTCAAGGAATATATCTCGGATACCTTGCTCCCCGGTCTTCTTCCCCACGGGTGAGAAAGCGCTGATTTCCGCCGTCTGAATCCATGATCCATATTCCGGGCGCCTCGCCGTCTCTCGCCCGGCTGAAAGCCATTTCTTTTCCGTCCGGCGACCATGCGGGATAGCAGTCCCAGGAGTGCTGCTCAGGCCGGGTCAGCCTGGTGATACTGCCGGAAAAGGGATCGAGAAGGCAGATGTACGTTCCCCCTCTGGACTGTTCCGGGAGATAGTCCCGGTTGAAATGATCCTTGTCCGGCCGGTCGGTGGACCACTTCCAGGGGGGACGGGCGCCTTCCATGCGACGGATATAGGTGACCTTGGAACCATCCGGCGACCAGACAGGCAGATTCGAACCCGAACTCACTGTTTCGGGGATTTTGGGGTTGCCGTACGAGGCGGCGAACCAGCAGCTTTGTCCGTTGGTGATCACCCGGTGCTCGGGTCCCTTGGGGCCGTACGGCCTCCCGATACAGAGATCCGACCAGTCATGGCCGGGATCGAGAATTTCATTTTTATCATTGAGGAGATGGCAATCCTGATAGAGCAGCCATGTGCCGTCCGGTGACCATGCCGGGCCGAAATACAGGTGCTCCGGGTGTTGGGCAATCACGGTCTTGTGTGAGCCGTCGAGGTCGGATACGATGATCCTGTACGGTATCTTTCCGGTGGAATGGAAGGCCAGGAGTTTGGCGTCCGGGCTGAGGGTGACGCAGTAGGTGAATCCCTCTCCGGCGCGGGTGACCGGTCTCTGGTCGGAGCCGTCCAGGTTCATGATCATCACCCGCTGTTCGCCGTCGATAATGGGTCCGGTTACCATCCTCTCGTCGCCGGGGAGCAGCGCGCTGGGAACGATGAACGGGGCAGGACGGTTTTTGATCGTCAATTCGCGCAGGCTCTCATCGCGGAGGTCATAAATCCAGAGATTCGTTCGTACATTCCCTTCCCATGCTTTGCCTTCTTCATAGCTGATCAGGAATATGCGGCGTTTATCGGAGAACAGGGGGCCGTAACCCCAGCTTTTCTGGCCGGGTATTTTAAAATCGAGGTAGCGCAAGTTTGAGCCATCCTCATGGATGATCCCAATTTTGCCCCGTGAGAGAAACATGATGCGTCCCGGAGCGCCCGGAGAGGAGGCCGCCGCCGCTTTCCGTCCGCTTTTCAGCGATGAGCATGCAGGGGATAGCATTCCCAGAGCGACAACTGCGCCTCCGGAAAAAAAAGAACGCCGTTTCATACCTGTTTCCTGATTTTCGGTTATATACATGGAGACAGATCTTATTGTGCTTCTTTTATGTAATAGATGCCGAAACAAGTTCGGCATGACACATGTCATCCTGAACTTGTTTCAGGATCTAACTAAACTTTTGCAAAAAGCTCATGGTGAAAATACTTCAGGCGCCTATGTTAAACAAGCAGATTCTCTTTTCCGAAAACCCGGATCATTTTCACCTTGATTTTGGAGGCAATCATCATTATAGATATACAGCAAAAAAAAATATCATAAAATTAATCAAAGGAGTTCATCGTGCAGTCCAGAATCTTTCTCTTTTTTCTGGCTCTTTCTCTTGTGTGTTTCTCTGCAGGTTTCTCCCTTTCAAGGCCCGACAAGGAGTTCAAAATCTTCCAGTTTCCCCGTGACCAGATACCCCGTATCGACGGCAACACCGATGACTGGAATATCGTTCCGGACGATTATGCCTATGGAAACGAAGAGATTAATGATACCGAGGACGGCCACGGCGCCAATATCGATCCCAAAAACCTCAATGTGAAAGTCAAGGTCGGCTGGGTGAAAGGGGAAAACCGGCTCTATTTCCTCTACGAAGCGGATGACGATTACTGGGATTTCGGGCGTTTCAATCCGAGGGGATACCTGAACGACATCTTTGAAATCGCGGTGGACGGCGACCTTTCCGGCGGCCCGTTCATTACTAATCCCCAGATCAAGGACCCCATCGAGAATCATCTCGCATTCAGCGGGGTGCAGGCCCAGAACTACCACATATTCACTCCTCCGGTAAACAACTGCTGGTGTCTGGTGTGGGGATGCCAGCCCTGGATCGCGGAATTTCCCTGGGCCAATTACGCCTTCAAGTACAATTTCAAACCCGGCGAGAGCGGCCATCTAGTCCTGGAATCTTACATAACACCCTTCGATTACGCCCCCTATGACGGCCCCGGGCATGCGGTTGTATCCCAGCTCAGGGAGAATTCCCGCATTGGGCTTTCGTGGTCGATTCTCGATTTCGACGGCGGCAAACGGAACGGGCACTACAATCTCGCCCACAATGTCAAGATGGTGAGCGACGCCTCCTATCTCTGTTCATTCCGCCTTATGCCCCTTGAAGAGCGGCTCCAGAAGCCCATCGAGGCCCGGTGGTCATTCAGGGTCGTGGATATGGACCGGAGAATGATAGAATTCAAGGATGAATCCCACGGCAAGATCACGGGCTGGAAATGGGAGTTTGGCGACGGCGAGACATCGAACGAGCAGAACCCGGTTCATGCGTATAAAAAACCGGGAGTTTATTACGTGGTCGTTCTGGAGGTAGAAGGACCGGCTGGGAAATCCCGCACCGCCAAATACTGGGATGTTATGGTGAAGTGAAAAGACAGCACTTGTCTGAACCAGTGATGCGCGTGATTGTTGTGATAAAAGATGATAAAAGACAAAAAGATTAATGGCGGGTGAGTCGGCGGAATTCGAGTTTACGGCTTCCGAAATTAAGGAGCAGCCCTATATCCAGGTTATAGGCTTCCAGATAGTTCAGACATTGGGAGATATGGACATCTTCAAGTTGTGTCAGCGCTTTTATCTCGACCATAATCGTATCCTGAACGAGAAAATCAACCCGACGGGTTCCGACGTTTATTCCTTTATAGAAAAGCGGGATTTCCTGTTCCCTGATAAACTCCAAGCCCTGCCCTTGCATTTCCAAAGCCAGACACCGTTGGTAAATCACTTCCTGGAATCCGTTACCGAGGATAGTGTGTACTTCCATTGCGCAGCCGATTATACGGGAAGTGATATCGGAGTGTTTGTATTCGGGTTTGATGGAATTGGAATTCATAACAAAGCCTGCCGGGAAGGTTTTCTGAGTTAATGATACTGTAAAAAATTGTCTGAACCAGTGATGCGTGTGATTGTTGTGATAAAAGATGATAAAAAAAATGCCGCGGATGATTCTAACAAAAGCCGCGATAGGCATATTGACTGGAACAATACACAAAGAAAGCTCATAAGCAAATATTTTCATCAGATTTTATCAGTATCATCACGCGCATCACCGGTTCAGACAGTCTTTCCTCACTATCAGATATCAATCAAATGTTCAGGAAATTCTCAGAGGCCCAGGTTTTTCGGCGGATCGTACCGGACAAGGAATGGCCGGATGATTTCTCTGCCCCTCTGGTCGAGGTTTTCCTTGCTCTTGTCGCCCATATAACCGAAACAGTTGAAATAAACCTTGTGGTCGCGCGCCGCCACCGCTCCGAAGCAGCCTTCCACTCCCTCCACTTGACCGATCCAGTAATATTTTTTCGTCTTAAGGTCAAGGATGGTGAGGGTTTCCAGCGCCCTTTCATACACCGGGCCGCCGTGATTCCCGGCCAGGAAGTAGAGCCTGCCCCATTCTTCATCCAGGGCGATGTTCGGAGTGTAGTCCGGCTGTTTCGGCAGGCCGATCACATGGCCGTAATCGGTCAGTTTGCCGCTCACCGTATCGAAGCCCCAAACAAAGCCGTCGGTGGAGATGCCGTAGAGCACATTCTTCGAGGACATGACCGAGGCCCGGAAATCCATGAGCGTCCCGGGAAGTTTGATATCGATGTCGGTGAAGGTATCGTGTTCGGCGTCAAACTTGGTGAGGCCGCCGAAATCATTGTTAAACCAGCAGTTGCCGTTGTGGTCCATTGCCATTTCGCGCACCCGGTCAACCACACGGGTCATCCGGCCGTTCGCTTCATACTGGAAGAGCTCCCGGGTGGTCAGGTTGACACGCCAGAATGTTGCGCGATTCACCGTGAGGCCGTTCACGAAATTATGCTTCTCGTCGTAGTAGAGAGCCACCACTGCGCCGTTCGGGCATGGGATGCCGAAGTACTCCACGTGGCCGGTGGAGGGAGTGTACCGGATAAGCGCTCCGCCCTGGAAGCTTTTCGGAAAATTTGCCTGGGTGTATTCATGGTTGTAGGAGCTTCCCAGGTATCCTGCCATATACAGGTTGCCTTTGGAATCGGCCTGGATGTTGGAATGGATTTTCCCGTAACCGGGAGTTTCAGCGTTGGAAAAGAGGGCGCTGGCTTTGTCCAACTCGAACTCGACAAAAGATTTGTCTTTTTTAGGATCATAATAACATATTGCAGTATTGCCGAATCCCCAGGGACGGTCGTAGCGGTCGGCGCGGCTGAAATCGTCCGAACCCCAGTGGTCGCCGCCGGTAAACCATATACAGCCGTCGGGACTCTCGCAGATTTTATTCCAGTTGGTATTCTGGGTGCTTTGGCCTTTCCAGATGAGACCGCCTGCAATATATTTCTTCAGTTGTATTTTCTTCAACTTTGTGACATCCAAAGACTGGCTGAAGGCGGTAAAGGAAATCAGGGACAGCAGGAAACAAAAAACAGGGATACGGGCGCTCAGGACGTTTTTCATGAGAGATTCTCCTTGCTGTAAATCGTGTCTGGCCGTGAAAGTATGCGGCATCTATAGGGTTAAATATGGCATCTCTGAAATGAGAGCACTGCTCCTGCCTTTTCTTCGTGCGCTCTCTGAGAAAAGTATACAAAAACGAAACGGATATTACAAGCAGTCCTCACGATATAATTTTAAAAATACTAAAGATGTATAAAGTAAGTGCCGTTAAGAACAGATTTTGCTATATTTTATTTAGCCCGGATTATTCACAAACTTGCTATGATATTTTTCTAATTCTTTATTAAACAAATACTATTAATTTTTAAGTGCAGCCCCCTAAATCCCCCGAAGGGGGACTTTTCGCGGTAAAGATGAAAATGTGAAGGTGTAACTTTTTTAAAAAAACCAATTAAGCCTTGTATTGCAGTCTTTTAAGTCCCCCTTTGGGGGATTTAGGGGGCTGTAG
>JAUYCD010000087.1 GCA_030692375.1 Candidatus Latescibacter sp.
CCCAGATATTTGAATCAATATTTTGTAACACTATATGATGCTTATCGTTCCACGAGAATATAATTATGAAAATATTCTTGGGTTCAAGTCCTCTTGAAGAACGAATCCCCCCTGTCCTTCGGACATCCCCCCTTATTAAGGGGGGAATCATGTTGGCAGGCAGCTTTTACCCCCTTAACAAGGGGGTCGCCGCTTTATGCGGCGGGAGGATTTTGTCTAAAGAGCAGATAAGTGATATGGCATGTCTATCGCCGAATAAAAAATGGGGGATGACCAGTTCATCCTTCATCATTGTTTTTTTATCCTGTCCCCCAGGAGCTCCACAAAGGCCTGGAGACGAATCCTGGTACGCTCATCCACCCTCCCCGGCTGATCCCCCTCGATAGTAAGCACCGGGAGCGGGATCTTTTTCCGAAGGATCAAATCCTCGATCTGACGGTGGCAGAAGCTCTGGACATAATGAATGACCCCATGAACTCCGCGAAGTTCCAGCTCGGGAAGGATAAAGGAAAGGCGGTGGAAGATATCATAGGGGTACGTATATGCCCGGTACTGATGGACAAGCCCGCCTTTCCTGTCCGGCATGGAGAACTGCCGCTGCACTTCGTTGAACACGAACCGCGCTCCGTACTCCTCCGCAACATCATAGAAGTCGTCAAGTATGGGAGGAACTCCTATAAAAGCCAGCCGCACCGGTTCACAGAAAGGGATGCGGCCTGACGCTTCGGCCAGGAAACAGTCGAGTTTCGCCTCATATTCCTGCCGGTCGCCGTTGAAATCGCTGGAGGAAACAAGCCAGAAATGGTTTTCCTGCCCGCGAATACGGTTTTCTTTCCAGGTCATTTCATCCAAACGGTCGAGTTTCCGGCGCAGCGGCTCCAAAGCGGCGCATACTTCTTCGGCGTCAGGTATGGTGGTCCCCAACTCGGAGGCCAGACGGCCGATTTCACGGCAGAGAGTTTCCGGATCGCGGTCATAGGGGTAGGCAAAGGGAATGGTGCGGATATTTCTGAGCCGGAGGGTTTCCATGAGGGCATGGGTATTGGAGCAGTCGCCCTGAGTTACCCCGATGACGGTATCGATGCCGGCATCCACGGCGAGAGTACCGTAGATTCCCTTGATCCACCCGCAGATATTACGGGGATACCCTTCATGTTCAGCAGCTTTGATGTACCGGTCGCGGTGGCCGGAAGTGATAAACAGGTTATTGAGATCGACCGGTATCATGCCGGCCGCCCAGATGACCTCAGAGGGAACGGTTGTGGTAATACCGATGCGGGAAACACGCGAACATCTATGTTTTATCCTTTCCATTCTTGTCTGAAGCCCCGACTATGACAATAGATTCCAGATTCATGACGCTGTTGCGCACAAGGCGCCCTTTGAAATTGACCTGATTCCCATTCGGAACGGTGACGGAAAAGGTGAACTCATTGCTCGGCTGGACGCTCCGTTTTCGTACTTCCTCGGTGAACTCGTGCATCTCCGGAATATGGGTGATATCGAGGCCGCCCTCGGGAGCTTTCGAAAAAACAGAAGCCCCGAAGAGATTTGCGAATAGCGCGTTGTAATACGGTGCGGTCAGATTTTTCGTCAGGATACAAACCGGAACGGTGAGGTTTTCCAGGAGGCGGTCTATAAACCGTTTTTGAGAGGCGATTTTTTTGGTTTTCAGATCATCGTGCTGACGCAGCCGCTCGATCACCCCGGTATAACTGGCGGCAAGCTCTCCAATCTCATCGTGGGATTTGATGATGGCGGGTATTTCGAAATCTCCCTCCGGCGATCTGCGGAGCATGGCGCTCAGGCTGGTAATGGGCCGGACGATGTATACCGGCAGCATGACAATCATGAAGAAGCAGATAATGCCGGTCAAAAGAAGAATGGAAATAATGTTCCGTTTTGCCCGAGCTTCAACTTTGAGGCTGTCTTCCTTGTGAATCTGCATGTTCGACCAGTTGATCGCTTCAAGCTGATGCGCTTTTTCCAGAAATTCCTGGCGGGCCTTGTCCAGACTGATCTGAATGAAGGAAGCTTCTATCGGCACACCGGCAGTAGTATTGAAATTTACGATCTGGTTAATGGAGAACACGTCGATGAATCTGGCGGCCTCAGCGAGAACAGAATCCCTTGCCACGGATTGAGTCATCTGCCCGAGCTCTGATTGAATTTTCCGGTATCGAGTTTCAAAATCGCCGAAATCCTGATTGAGCCGTATTCGAATTCCTTCAATTCTTTTCTCCGGCGGATTTTCGGAAATTTGCACAGTGAGCATTTTGAAGCTGCTCTGATAATCGGAGAGCTTTTGGGTTATTTCGTTGAATATCCCCTTTTCGGATTCGGGCGCGATTTTCAGGGCGCCCTGGATTACCGAATCGGAATAAGCGATCAAATGCTGAATAGTGTCATGCTCGACTTTGCTTCCGAAAATCCGGTAATTCTTTTCATAGCGCTGCATATCGATCATGGTGAAGGACAGGTCGTTCGCCATCCTCCCCAGCCGTACATCCTGCTCGGTAATAACTGTCATACTGGAAATGAGATTAGTCAGGTAGATAAGGGAGAGAGATACCGCGGGAAGGACCAGAACAAAGGTTAAAAGGATGGCAAGGGCAATTCTTCCCCGGATGGAAAAATGTCCCAGGGAAGTCTTGATCCATCCAATAAGTTTATCTTTTCCCCGAGCATCCGCCATGTTCACTCCTCCGCCAGAAATTTCTCTATGTCTTTCTGCATGCCCACCAACACCAGAATATCATCCGGTTTGATCGGTTCTGTGGCTGAAGGAAGGCTGATGGTTTGTGTTTCATAATACACTTCACCATTTTCGGAAATGTTGGTAATTTTCCTCTGTATACCTACCACCAGAAGACCGAAATTCCTGCGGAAATCAAGCTCGATAAGTGTCTTGTTATAGAATTCCGAACGCGCTTCTACCTGGAATATGGTATGACCGTCCGGAAGGGCAATGTGCTCAAGGAGTCCGGGAGAAATGAGATTGCGTGCAAGCTGGTCTGCAATGTTTATTTCCGGGGAGATAATACGAGTGGCGCCCACCTTTTCCAGTATCTTGCGGTGTATATCTCCTTTCCGGCGCGCGATTATATTTTCAATCCCCAGATCCTTGAGAATGGCAGTGGCAAGAATGCTGACCTCACGGTCCTCTCCGATAGCAACAATGGCGGCATCGATGTTTTCGAGATTCAAACCACGCAGCGCTTCCTCATTCGTACAGTCCACATTCACCGCGCTGGTAAGTTCGTCTTTCATACTCTCGATAATTTCCATGTTGCTGTCAATACCTATGACTTCTGCCCCCTTCGCATGCAAGGTTCTGGCCAGTTCAGCACCGAATAGACCCAATCCCACTACGAGGAAACGCTTCATCGTTTACCTTTCCGACTTTTTCACAAACCTTCTAAACTCTGGTATAGTATTGTAAAATAATACATAGTGGAACAATTAAAAATATAAAAATGGAGTATAACATATTCCTTTCACTTACCCAACCACAATTCTCGTGGAGGGGAATTCCACTGTTACTTTACGAGGTTCTCCGAGAGCGAGAGCAATAGTCAGCGGTCCCACCCTCCCTACATACATGAGAATACCGATAAGCAATTTCCCTGTCGAATCCAGATGCGGGGTCATACCTGCGGTAAGCCCGACAGTGCCGATGGCGGAAACGGCCTCAAAGATGATTCTCAGGAACTCGCCTTTCTGGGTCACCAAAAGAATGCTGGTGAAAATGATGATGAAAGAGGTTGAGAAGAGAAGGATGGCAATGGATTTATAGATGGTCTGGTTGGGAATGGAGCGATTATACACCTCCACCTTGTCACGGGCATGCAGGAGAGTTCGTACAGAAAGGACCAGAACGGCAAGGGTGGATGTTTTAATACCGCCGGCGGTTGAAGCGGGAGAACCCCCTATGAACATGAGCAAGATGCAGATAAACAGACTTACATCCTGAAAAGCGGCAATGTCAAGTGTATTGTACCCGGCGGTACGGCAGGTGATGGACTGAAACAGGGCAGCCTGAAGTTTGTCCAGTGTTGAAAGGTGCAGCATGGTGTTGTCAAACTCAAAAAAGAACAGGGTCAATGTGCCGGCGACAATCAGTATGAGGGTAGTGATGATTACCAGCCTGGTATGCACTTTGAGCCGCGACCAGCGTATGGTTAAAGGGTTGAACCTGCGGGTATTCGCAAGGATATCATCAATGACGATGAAACCGAGCCCGCCAAAAACAACAAGAATCATGATAACTGAATTAACCGTGAAATCCCCCACCGATCCCATGAGATTGTCCGGGAAAAGGCTGAAACCTGCGTTGCAGAATGCCGAAATACAGTGAAATACCGCGTTCCAGGTAGCCTGGAAGGAGCCCATGCCGGGAAGCCAGTGGAAGTAGAGAATAATACCGCCGAGAAATTCAAAGAAAAGCGTGACGCTGACAATATTGACTATCAGGCGGTACATCTGAGGAGCTGTGGCGGATTCCATGATTTCACGCATGTGTTCTTCCTGTTTCCACCCCAGCCTTCTGCCCAGAAGTATGGTATACAGTGTGGACAGGGTCATGATCCCCAAACCGCCTGTTTGAATAAGAATAAGGATAACCGCCTGGCCAAAACCTGAAAAGTACGTGCCGGTATCTTTCACCACAAGACCGGTCACGCAGAGCGCCGAAGAGGATGTAAAGAAGGCGTCTACAAAACTCGCCCCCTGATGATCGGCGGTCGAGGCGGGAAGCATGAGGAGCAGGGTTCCGGCCATAATGCCGCCGAAAAATGAGAGGAGCAGGAGCCTGGCAGGATTGATCCGGATTATTTCGAGCAGTGTGGTTAAGCCGGTGGTGCGGAAAAAAGCGGTCATGAGAGAGAGCATTATCCGGAAAGAAACGATGCTCCCTCCTATATAAACCGGGAAAACCATTCCCAGGAGAATGAGCGACAGGAAAATGTCCGGGAACATTTTTCGCACATTCCATCCCGATTTCACAAAGCTGCCGGCAGTCCAGATTATGTAGAGAACGATGACAGCGCTGTATCCTGTGCGGGTTATAATCTGGAGGATACTGGTTTCAGGGAACATGAAGCCCCGCACCAGGACTGTATCGATAACGCCGAGAAACGACAGTACAGCGAGAAGGGAATAGAGATGGGCAAGGATACGGCTGGTAACATGTGCGGGCATAAAGAGGTGTCCTCAACGGGATTCAGCCGGAAAAGATCCTGAAACGAGTTCAGGATGACACGTGTCATGCCGAACCTGGTTCGGCATCTATCTTCCCCGGCCAGTGCACTTACTTTTGATTCAGTATAAAGAATGCTGTATGATAGAGAATCCGGGGCTACAGGTCAAGCACCTTTCACATACACGGTGATATTGGTACGGCGCTCTATGGCGAATCGCCTTGACTGGAACCGATTTTTTTCATAAATTAACCCCTGTCCAGCCGGGGTGTAGCGCAGTTCGGCTAGCGCGCGTGCTTTGGGAGCATGAGGCCCTCGGTTCAAATCCGAGCACCCCGACCATGAAAGGATAAGGACCCTCTTTATCATGCCTTCAGCGATGTCATGCCGAACTCGTCTCAGGCATCTCTCCTCGATTCAGCATAATGTTATGCCGATTGGATCCCATTCAATCCTCCGGACGTTTTTAAAATACTGGATATCCCCCAGAATTTTTGTACTAATGTTTGTAACTCCTTATTAAGAATAATTTTATATGAAAGTATTATCGGATAGTTGCATGTCTTCTTGAAGGACTGATCCCCCCTGTCCTTTGGACATCCCCCCTTGTTAAGGGGGGAATCATATTGGCAGGCAGCCTAAACCCCCTTAATAAGGGGGTCGCCGCTTTATGCGGCGGGGGGATTTTGTCTTTAGAGCAGATAAATGTCGCCGAATAAAAAATGGGGGATGGCCAGTTTTTAAAATACCATTGCAAAAAGAGGATAGTTTACGTATTCTTTTCCATAAACCATCATGCTTCATGAGCAACCAAGGATAAGAAAAAACCGGAGGAAAGCCGTGAAAAACATGAAAATCGCTCTACTACAGATGGACTCGAATCAGAAAGACATCGAGGGAAATCTTAACAAGATCATCAGCCGTATAGAGGGCGCCGCCAAAGAGGGCGCCAATCTCATGGTATCCTGCGAGATGGGCCTTTCAGCTTTCCTTTTCTCAAGGGGGGAGTATCTTGAACTCGCACAGACCATACCTGGACCGGCCACCGAAGCGGTAGGGGCGGCTGCCAGAAAAGCGAATGCCTATGTAATATTCGGACTTCCGGAAAAGGACGGCGCTAACCTGCACAATTCGCTCGCCGTGCTTGGACCGAAAGGGAATCTGGTTGCCTGCTACCGCAAGATGCACCTCTGGCTCTCCGAGAACCAGACATTCGAAAGAGGCAACGATCTCTGCCTCTTCGATACCGAATTCGGTAAAATCGGCAGTACGATCTGCTATGATATCATGTATCCGGAATTGTTCCGCGCCCTGGCCGCCGCGGGCGCCGGAATCATCACGCATTCCACCGGCATGGTGACCACCGAAGATTGCGACAAATTCGGCTGGGATTCGAACCTTTATAATTCCTTTGTCCGGGTCAGAGCATGGGAGAACCAGGTCTACATACCGAGCTGCAACCGATGCGGCAACGATCAGTTCCTTTATTTCCTCGCCAATTCCTGCGTGGGAACCCCCTGGGGAACCCTGGCCGACAAGCTTGGCGATGCGGAAGGAACTCTTCTGGTAACCACCGATTTCGCCCGGCTGGATGAATGGAAAAAGATTGCGCCTTACTGGGAAGACCGACGGGCCGACCTTTATGGGAAGTTTCTGGATTTTTAAAAAAAAACAATACTGGCCATCCCCCAGATATTTGAATCAATTTTTACTCTTTATAATGCTTATCGTTCCACGAGAAAATATTTATGAAAATATTCTTGGGTTCAAGTCCTCTTGAAGGACGAATCCCCCCTGTGCTTCGGACATCCCCCCTTTTTAAGGGGGGAATCATGTTGGCAGGCAGCTTTTACCCCCTAAATAAGGGGGTCGCCGCTTTATGTGGCGGGGGGATTTTGTTTAAAGAGAAGATAAGTGATATGGCATGTCTATCGCCGAATAAAAAATGTGGAATGGCCAGTTAAAAACAATATGTTGGCATATTTCTTGCGCCTATACTTGTTGGAAATCCTGACCCCGACTGACGGCAATCCTGGTTCGGTGTATGCCGAAAAACCTTTGATTATTCACTAACCGTCTGAAAACATAAATACTTGAACGGCGGAATATAATCCGCACGCTTCATACCGCTCGTCATAAAAAAATCGTGGGGCAGCAAAATCGGCTGAAGTTTTTGATACTTTTTTTATCATTTTGTAACATATATCACATTTTTTCCTGCAGGCAGATGCTTTATTACCAACAAAAAGGAGCACCCGGTGGCTGTAAAATTCGGCAATGAGCGTGGATTCACCATGGTCGAGATCCTGATCGTCATGGTCATTCTCGGAATACTGGCCACACTCGCGGTCCCCAATATCAGTCAGCTTTTCAAAAAGGACAAACTGCGCGCCAGCACTACCTCGGTCACTTCATCCCTTTACCTGGCGCGGATGAAGGCGGTCAATGACGGGGCGCCATACGGGGTCAAGTTCAATATTGACGGGACTTTTTACGTGGCAAGCGATCCGAAAACTACTCCCCAGATCAAAGGATCCCTCTATAGACTGGAAAAAGGAGTTGCCTTCGGCTCGAATACCTTTATAAACCAGCTTGCGATTTTCAACGAATACGGTCAGCTTGACAAATCATGCCTTGCAACGGGAAATATGACCGGAACCGTAGTGATCACCAATGGAACGATAGATTCAACGAAAGTGGAGGTCACCTTCATTTCGGGAAGAATCCGGGAGACTAACAAGTGAAAGCGAAGAGCCAGAAAGGTTTTACTTTAGTCGAAATTATAATGGCTTCTCTCATTCTCATCATCGGCCTTGGGATAATCGGCTCCATTGTCTCCGGGCTTGTGAGCAAGAATTTTTACGGTCAGAGGCATACACAGGCGGTCATTCTGTCCCAGAACAAGATCGAGGAGCTCCTGAATGACGGCTACGAGAGTCCTAATCTCACCGCCGGAAGTTATTCCAATTCATTGAATCCGGTGAATGCAACCGGAGATTCCAGCGGGGTATTCTATCAATTTTGGACGATTCAGGATGTGCAGCCCATTCCCCGTTCGAAACAGATCACTTCCACAGTGCAATGGAAAAGCGCAGAGGGCGATACCATGACCGTGACCCTGACAGCAATATGCATCGACCAGAGCAACTGAAAGGTGTGACCATGAGTCCTCTTGTCTGCTCATTTTCCCAAAATCCTGCGGATAAAACCGGCGAAAAAGGGATGACCCTTGTGGAGCTTCTTGTCTCCATGACAATCGGAATTATCCTTATCACGTTGACATTCGGGTTCTTCTCCACGCAGACGAACAGCCTCAATGAGAATCGTCAAACCGCCGAAATGCAGCAGGAGCTGCGGTGGGCGATGCAATACGTGTCCGATCACTTAAGACTGGCCGGGAATGCCGCCCCGTCAACCAGCGGGTGGCAGGTGATCGAGAATTTCGACGGCTCAGGCAATGCATCGGATTCACTTTCTGTGCTGGGTAGCTACCGCTCACTCGTGGTTAATACCACGCAGACTATGGGCAACGAGGGATCCCAGATCAAGTGCAGCTCGGTGGAAGGTATCAATGAGGGTGACCTGATTGTGATCTCGGACGGCACTTTTTCGGAGCTGTTTATGGTGACGAACATTCAGGGGGATCATCTTTACCATGGGGCATCCCCGCCCTGGAATGACACCAACAAACTCCTCCACAGCTATACGGGAGGAAGCACCATCACATCAGTTTCCTATTACAGCTTTTTTATTAGAACCGACGATCAGGGTCATCCCAACCTGATGGTCAAAACCCAGGCCTATCCTCCGCAGATCCTGGGCGGGGACATTGAAAATTTCCAGATACGGTTCAAAATGAAAAGCGGCTCATGGCAAAACACGGTCGCAGCCAGCGAAGTGTATGATATCCGCCAGATAGAAATCACCTTGCGTGCACGGTCGCCTCAGCCATTGAGGAACTATCTCGATCCGGTGTATGGCGATGCATATAAACGGGTCGAGTTGAAGAGCATGGTTATTCCCAAAAACCTTATTGTTATTTGAACGGGCGAGAAAATATGAATATGGCAAAAGAACTGTCCGAAGAAACGGGAAATCGGGGAGAGAATGGATTTGCGCTTATCCTTGTTCTCGCAATTCTCATGACCCTCACCGTGTTTGGAGTGGGTGTGCTGACTACGATCGGAACCAATATGGCGCTGACAAGGAATTTCGAGGCCAGTACCCAGGCTATGAATATGGGGGAAATCGGGACAAAAGTCGCCTATCGGGAGTTCATAACTTCCGGATTCCTGAAAACTACTCATACCTGGAACAAAGCAGCCAAACAGGCCGGAGACTCGCTCCTGACAACCACTCTGGCAAATTACTCTGTGGAGACAAACGGAGATTTCAAATGGGAATGGGACTCTTCGAAAACCTATAACCCCCTCTGGGATACCGATAAGCCTCACGGTTTCAAGTTCCGGGTTTATTATGTGAACGGATTTGCCTTTGTCATTGAATCCGAAGGGTGGTATGGCACTATCCACCGCCGCATACGGGCCAGGGGAGAGATCGAAACTATGTTTCAGTTTTCCTATTTCGCGGCCAGGGACCTGGGAGAATTTGCAATTGATTCTTCCGAGGAAATCAAAGGAAAGGTGCATGCCAACGGAAACATGTTCATAAAACCAGGCTCAGGAACTACATTGAATGTCAATACCTCTGCGCTCACCGCCACAGGTTTTATCATCAGAAGCCGTGATGCCTGGGGCAGGCCGGACGGCTCTACCGGAGGCACGGCGCAGATCACCAAGAATGCCCAGGATTCAGGTATCTGGGTGGTCATGCAACCCGGCAGCCCCCGCGGCTCTGAAGGTATAGCCTTCGATTCCATGAACACTAACTGGAATGACAAGACTGTGGGAGCGAATGCTCTCTGGGGTGGCGTTGTCAGGGATAAAGTGCCCTATAAATCGCCCCCGCCCGTTCAAAATCTCGACGCAGGCGGATACTATGACCTGAATGCCGGTCTCCATATTACCAGCACTACTCACGCAACAAAGGTCTGGGCTTTGCAGAAAACATTCTTCAATGTAAATGAGGACCGGAATGTGACTGTGGAAGAAATCGATGTGCAAGCCATGATCGCCGCCGGTGATTGGCCTGCCAACGGTCTTATTTATTGTAATACGCCGGTACGCATCAACAATGCCGCTTTGCTCTCAGCAAAATTGATGTTCACGAGCAACGCCACGATTTATACTAGAGGCAGTTTCAATACAATAGTCAAAAAAGGCGCTTCGATAATGACCAAGCAGCGCATCTATCACTTGAGCGGCAATTGGGATGATGCCAAAGCCAACGACAGACTGAACCTGCGGGTTGCCGCGAATGACACCATTAATGCTGCCCTGGTCGATGGCAGCCCCACTGTGGATGAGTACCGCTGGGCTGATGTTAACAACGATCATATATGGGATTTCGGCGGGTACGCCATGTACGATGACTGGGATCATAAGACAGCCGCCGGATTCAACAACCCCTACAGCGCGTCATCCAGCGATCCTGATTACCGGAATCCCGACAATAGTCCGAGCGATAATCTCGTCGATGCCGGGGCGCCCAGGGCGAACATGGACGATCTCCTTGAAGACTGGGGGAGCATGTCTCCCAAGAAGAAGCTCAAAATATTCGGCTCTGTGGTCCATCTCTGCGGCGGGATAATGTGTCCGAACCTTGACAATTCTGGAATAACCGCCGATCAGATCGCCTGGATCCGGCGATACGGTTACTGGCCTCCGGATCGTATTTATAGTTTCGACTCGGATCTGGCTACTCCCACAGGTCAGCCGCCGTTCACCCCGCTGATCGGCCAAATAAAGTCCTGGGAGCCTTATTGAATGAGATTAGTTCGGAGAAGTCCCCGTCGGTTCGTACTTTTGTAAACCGTTTTTTGTAACTCTTTATGATGCTTATCGTTCCACGAGAATATATTTATGAAAATATTCTCGGGTTCAAGTCCTCTTGAAGGACGAATCCCCCCTGTCCTTATTAAGGGGGGAATCATGCTGGCAGGCAGCTTTTACCCCCTTATTAAGGGGGTCGCCGCTCATTGCGGCGGGGGGATTTTGTCTAAAGAGCAGATAAGTGATATGGCATTTCTGTCGCCGAATAAAAAATGGGGGATAGCCAGTATTCATTCTTATCTGGATTTCCGAAAATGTATTTGTTATACTTTTTAAGAAAAATCCCTCATGATACATGAGTACAATACTCCGTCACCAAGCGGAAAAGCACATGGAGCCGTTTATGATACAAGCCAGCCGTAATCACGATTCAGCCAGCCGTCCCGGCTCCTCGGAAAAAGGAATGACCATTATCGAGCTAATTGTCTCCATGACCATCGGCGGCATACTCCTTACCTCGGCCTGGAGTTTCTTTGTCACTCAGACAAGTAATTTCGATCAAAACCGTCAAACCGCCGAAATGCAGCAGGAGCTGCGATGGGCTATGCAATATGTATCAGAGCATCTCAGACTGGCCGGGAATGCCGTTCAATCAACCGGCGGCTGGCAGGTGATTGAAAACAAGGACGGCGTTGGGGACGCTCCAGATTCACTGATCGTGCTGGGGAGCTACCGCTCTCTTGTGGTAAACACCACCCAGACGATGGGAAACGAAGGCGCCCAAATCAAAGTAAGCTCTACAGATGGCATTGAAGAAGGGGATCTGATTGTAATCTCGGACGGTACTTTTTCTGAGCTTTTTTATGTGACTTCCATTCAGTCGGATCATCTGTTCCATGCAAAGTATCTACCCTATAACGATGATAATAAGCTTGAGCATCGTTATACTTCGGGGAGTACGGTGACTGTAGTATCCCACTACAGCTTTTTCATTCAGACCGATGCGCAGGGGCATCCCAACCTTATGACCAAAACCCAGGCCTATCCGGGACAGATTCTCGGCGGAGACATCGACCGGTTTCAAATACGGTTCAAGATGAAGAGCGGCTCATGGCAAAACACGGTGTCAGCCACTGAAGTATATGATATCCGCCAGATAGAGATCACCCTGCGGGCGCGGTCGCCTCAGCCTTTGAGGAACTATCGCGATCCGGTATATGGCGACGGATACATGCGTCTGGAACTCAAGAGTATTGTGATTCCGAGGAATATTGTTATTGTATAAAGAATTGCCGGCCTGTTTTTTCAGGCTTTCTCGTCGAAGCGGAAAGAGAGAGAATAAATTCCGCCTTCGAACTGACTGTGAATGTTAAAGCCGCTCTTGTGGAAGACATTGAGCATCTTGCGGTTTGAGGCGAACACTTCAGCGGTGAAACCACTGATTCCTTTTTCCCTGGCTATCTCGATCAGTCTGCTGAGCATGAAAAACCCGATTCCGCCGGCCTGCCAGTCCGGGTGAACTGTGAACGCCACCTCGGCCATGTTGGTGGGACGGTCCAAAAGCCAGCGCGCCACACCCACAAACTGCTCATCCGGCTCCTCCCCGATATACCCTGCTATAGCAAATTTTTCCTCGTAATCGAGCACCACGAGCGGCTGCGCCTTGCTGTGAGGAAGGGTTTTCACCGCCGCCATGAAACGATAGTAGATATCCTCTTCACGGAGATTATAGAAAAACTGCCGCAATATTTCCTCATCGGTGGTTTTAATGGGGCGGAATTTTATCTCGCGGCCATCCGGCATGGAGAATGCCCAGGAAAGCTTCTCGGGGTAAAGAGTCCCTCCTTCCGGCGGCAGCGTCTGATCCTGGTAAATATACCGTAAATCCTTCGCCTCATAGAGAAGCCATTGGCGGAACTTGGGATGGGCGATGTTGATAAGCGCCAGGGCCCGCTCGCGGATGTTTTTCCCGTGCAGATATGAGATGCCATATTCAGTTACCACATAATGGACATCGCCGCGGGTGGTCACCACTCCCGCTCCCGGTGAGAGATAGGGCACAATACGGGAGATCGTGCCGTTTTGGGCGGTCGAAGGTAAGGCGATTATGGGACGGCCGCTGCGGGCAAGGGCTGAGCCCCGGATAAAATCCGCCTGTCCGCCGATTCCGGAGTAAAACTGGTGTCCCAGCGAATCTGCACAAACCTGTCCGGTCAGGTCAACCTCGAGAGCCGAGTTGATCGCCACCATGTTGTCGTTCCGGGATATGTTACGGGGATCGGAAACGTAATCGGTAGGGTAGAATTCAAACATCGGATTGTTGTCTATGGTATCGTAGAGACGTTTGGTGCCGATGCAGAACGCAGCGACGACTTTTCCCGGATGAAAGGTTTTCTGGCTGTTATTGATGACCCCGGCCTCGTAGAGGTCGATAATCCCATCCGAGAACATCTCTGAATGTACCCCGAGATTGCGTTTGTCCGAGAGATGTTTCAGCACCGCATTGGGGATTTTTCCGATGCCTGCCTGGATGGTCGATCCATTCGGAACGAGCCGTGAGACATAGTATCCAATCCGCTCGGCATCCTCGTCTGGCTCCTCCGGGAAGTATTCCATCACCGGTTCTGATTGTTCTACAACAGTGTCCAGATGTTCCACGCTGACAAAGCTGTCGCCCATGGTGCGCGGCATCTGGGGGTTAACCTGTGCGATGACATAGTCGGCGTTTTCCACCGCAGCCTTGACCGTTTCCACCGATATCCCCAGTGAACAGTTCCCGAAGGTATCCGGGGGAGTTACCTGAACCAGGGCCACATCGATGTGGAGCCTGCCGGTATTCATCAGTTTGGGAATTTCTGAAAGGAAAATCGGTGTGTAATCCGCGTCTCCCCGCACAACCGCTTCACGGGCCGCCCTGCCGATGAAATAGGTGTTGAGCCGGAACATGTGACGGTATTTGGGATCGGTGTAGGGAGGAGCGGGATTGAGGGAGATCAAGTGCAGAATTTCCGAATCGGAAAAATTCTGGGGAAAGCGGGTCATATTGTTTACCAGATATTGCGGCTCCGCGCATCCGGTGCCGATGAATATACGTTTCCCCGCTTTGATTTTCCGGAAAGCATTTTCAACGGAGCTTATTCTGCTTTCGTAAATTTTCTGCAGTCTTGGGATTTTCCATTCCATAGCTTGGCTTCTTGTTTGAAAGTTGAGCTTTGATCGTCTGAACCTTGATTTGCCTGATTTCAGGATTAGCGTGATTTTTTTCAATTGAATTCATTGTTGAGACTTTTGCAAAAGTCGTTTTATACGTAAAAAGAAAACGAGTTTTTAACTACAGCCCCCTATCCCTCGGTCCCTTTCCCCCTGAAGGGGGCAAGGGATGTCGTTGCTCCACAGTCAGTTCCTGCCCCCTCCGGGGGAAGGATGTCCGAAGGACAGGAAGGGGGCTGCGTCAAACAATCTCAACTTTTGCAAATGGCTCTCATGGTTCAGACATTTATCAATCATGGTAATCCTCTAATCCTACGAATCATGGTTCAGATATTTTTTCCCCCAGATTGAAAAAGAGCTTAACCGCAAGCGAAATCGAGGCCAGCTTCGAACGCGTCGAATCCCCGCGCGAGGTAAGAATGAGGGGCATGTTCCCGCAGAGAATCACTCCGGCGCAGGTTGCCCCCGACTGGGTGGTGAGCGACTTGTAGAGCACGTTCCCCGCATCTATATCCGGCATGATAAGAATATCCGCATTTCCCTGTATCTGGCCCTGGAAATGTTTCTCATGAGCAATGGCCGGGTCCATGGCGACATCGAAGGAGAGCGGACCTTCGACTATGCAGTCCTGGCGGCCCGCAAAGCGATTGGCGATTCTTTCCGCCACAATCGAACTTTCGATGCTGGGGTTAACGCTCTCGATCGCAGATATCACAGCCACCTTGGGTTTACGGATATACAGATTGAATGCCACTTTGAGCGCATTCTCTATGATCTTGACCCGCTTATCTTCGTCAGGATAGGTATTTACCGCCGCATCGGTGATAAGAAGGAGCTTGTTCCGAACCGGTATATCCATGACAAAGACATGGGAAATAAGCTCTCCCGGTTGCAGCCGTCCGGTGCGTTTGAGGAATTGGAACACTCCGCGCAAAATCTCCTCGGTTTTCATGTATCCTTTCATGAGAATCTGCACTTCGTTCCGTTCGAGCATTTTCAGGGCGTCTTCCACCGGGGTTTCGGTATCGATAATGGAATAGTTGTCGTTGTCGATGATCAGGTCGAAATCGTATGCGATCTGGTTGATGGCCGCGAAATCCCCGAGCAGCCTGAATTTGGCGATACGGAAATTTCCCTCCTCATTGGCCCGTTTGGCGGCGAGGATCGCTTCTTCATTATCCGCCCCTACGATGACAATGGTCGGCATGTAATGTTCTTTAACTGTAATACGGGTATCGTCGATTAGTTCATCGAGGGAGAGAATCGGTGCGCCTTTCTTGCGGTAGATGACCTTGCGTTCGAAGATAACCGTGTCGATCAGACGGCCTTCATCCATTCGTTTTTGCTTGAGAGCATCACGTTCCTGCACATAGTTTTTAAGGGACTCCGGCACATAAAAGGCTTCAATCAGGCCGGCGGCCAGAGATTCCTGTTCGATGGATCCAGGGACGAATATGAGAGGATATCTTCCCGCAATATTGGACTCGATCCGGCGCGCAAGTTCCTCCGAACGGGCCAGGCCTCCGGTCAATGCAAGAAAATCAACCGGTTTGCCGTCGGCTGTCAGTTTGAGTGCAGAGGCGGTAATCTGACGGGCAAAGAAATCGAGGATCAATTCTATCTTTTTCTGCTGGATGGGAGAAGCGCCTTTGAAGCGGAATCCCTCCAGGGCTCGGAAATCATTGGTTCCCGCCAGGGAAAGAAGCCCCCCCCGTGATAAAGTCACTGCCTCCAGCTCTTTGAATGTTATCTCATCCTTTCGGATAGCATCGAGGAGCCGCGGCAGTTCCAACAGTCCGCAGCGGCCTGTAGAAGGAATGCCGGAGAACGCATCCGCCACCGAGGTAACCTGGCCGTTACGGTGGAGGGCGATGGAGAAACCCCGTCCAAGATATCCGGTCAGGGCATTCACATCGTTCGGTGAGCGGCCAAGCTCCCTGGAAAGCAGCTTCCAGACCGCCCGGTGGTTCAGGTAGTGGGCTCCGGTGCCGTCACGGCGGATTTTGATGAAACCGGTCAGGCGTTCCACAGTTTCGATCTCATCCGAAACCACCGGGTCGCTGGTGGTCAGGAGAAGCTCCCCTTTATGCCCGCTCATTTCCGCAAGCTTCATAACCATGGCCACCGAAAGGTTGCTCGCATGCTCGATGCGGGGCTCTTCCAGGTCTTTGAGCATCTCGGGCACGATACGGTACGTTCCGGAAGGGACCGGGTGAAAGAATCCGCAGCGGCAAGCTATTCCATGCAGCGATTTCAGGTCGATCTCATGGTGTTTCATCCAGGATGCAACCGAATCAACCCTGCTGTCCACTCCGTTCGGTTCGTCCGGGGAGAGATGGAGTTCGGCCTCGGCGAGTTTGTCAATTCCCTGGAAAAAGGCGACCCGGGTCGACCCGGTAGCAGGATTGACAATGAGGAGCTGTTTCCCTTCCGCGGAAGCGCGGGCGGCGGTCGAAGAATCCAGCAGCCTTTTCATGATCTTCCGGGAACGGAACTCGCTGCGTTCCAGTTTGACCAAAAAGCTCAAAGTTCGCCCAAGAAGCACATTGATACCGGGAGAGCCGGCCAGAGTACGGAGAGATTCCACCACAGCCGCCAGCTCCGACTCGGCGTCATGAATGATTCCTTCATCTGACCCGTCGCCGGCCCGGGCAGTGACATCTTCAAGCCAGGACATGCCTGCGGTTTCAAGCTGACGCTCGTAGGCGCTGAGACCGATATGTGATTTACCGATTTCCGCTATGGATTCGATCATTCTTTTCTGCAGATCCACAGTGTCACAATCCTTTTTTCCGGATGAGTTCTTCCACTGACTCCGGATTTGCGAGATGGCTTAAATCCTCATTGCTCGTTATATCGCCGGTGGCTATTCTGCGTAATACCCGGCGAACAATCTTTCCGGTGCGAGTACGGGGAAGCTCTTCAGCGATGATGTATTGTGAAATGGCGGCAAATTCTCCGATACGCCGGATGACCGATTGTGAAAGCTCAGATTCGAGCGAATTTTTATCAATTTCCCTATTTACATCGATCATCGCCTGATCCATGACCAGAAATGCGGCCAGAGTCTCTCCCCCATCGCCTTCCACGCTGACAACCGCGGCTTCGGAGACCAGAGGATGAGTAACGAGAACGGCCTCGATCTCGGAGGTCGCCAGGGACTGCCCGCGGACCTTGATAACGTCATCAAGCCGCCCCATGAACCAGTAAAATCCATCGCCGTCCAGACGAATCCCGTCATTAGTGCTGTAGCAGCCGGGCACACGCTGGAAATATAGCTGGCGATACCTCTCTTCCTGCCCCCAGATCGTACGGATCATGGACGGCCATGAAGATTTGAAAACAAGATGCCCGCTCTCGTTCGGACGGCATATTTGACTCAGATAATTATACACCAGCGGCTCCACTCCGGGAAACGCCAGTCCAAGAGCGCCGGAGCGGGCAAGCTCGCTGTACGGAAAGGTCGCAATGATGGCCGATCCGCATTCGCTCTGTATCCAGAGGTTGAGAACATGCTCCGGCTTCGAAACAAGGGACTGTGTCGCAAATGATATAAGGCGCGGCTTCAAAACGTCTCCGCTGCATGCCACCAGGGAGAATCTTCGCGCAATGTCCAGCGGTCCGTTATTCAGCTCCCGGCGGAGTTCAGACAGGAGGGTGGGAGTGGTAAGGAGCGCCGGAGATTCACATTCTTTCAGCACCCGGAGTACATGGCCGCCCGTAGATTGAAGACCGCCGTCGGTGAGAACAAGACAGGCGCCGTTCATCAGCGGCCCCCAGAGACCGTAACTCTGACCGGCGGCAGATGCCAGTTCAAGCAAGCACACCACACTTTTCACATCTGCCCCCTCCCCTGTCGGCCGGAAAATATAATCGTAGGAAGCGGCGGCCTGAACCAGGAATCCACCAGTCGCGAACACGGAGCCCCGAGGTATCCCGGAGGCCGAATTGGCATAAAGAATGAAGAATGGATGTTCCGCGGTCACACTGGTCAGGGATTCAAGCGGCTTAAGGGTGTCCGGCGAAACAAACCGCTTATACGGGATGGTTCCCTCCACCTCACGGTCGCCGGTATTGATAACGGGTATTCCCATGAGCGATTCGATTACAGACTGCGCCCGTGCTTCATAAGACTGTGATGTACGGGTAAAAGAAACGATGAGAATCCGGGCGCCGCTGTCCTGAACGATCTCACGGGTGATTTCCGCCGGATAACGTACAGGTATGGGAACACATATCAACCCAAGACAGGAACAGGCCAGCATGAAAAAAACCGTTTCCGGTGAATCGGGAAGGTAGAGCGCCACCCTGTCGCCCATTTTCATGCCATATGCCTCCAGAGCGGCGGCAAGCAGGCGCACTTCACGGTCCAAATCCTGCCGGGACAAGGACACAAGACCGCCATCTCCGGTGAAATACCGGAGCGCCGGTTTTGCAGCCGCGCCGTTTTTCAGGTTGGCTTCCAGCACATTCCGGGCGGCGTTGAGTTTACCCCCTTCAAACCAGGAAACGGCGCCATTCGAAAAGTTTTCATGAACCACCTGCGTGAAAGGTGCATCCCAGGCAACACGGTTGGCCTGACGGCTCCAGAATTCTTCTCGGTGTTCTATGGACTGGCGGTAAAATAAATGATATTCCTGAAGGCTGTCTGGAAACTTCTCGGGGAACAGGCCTTGATTCCCGGTCTCCACCATATCTTTGATTGAACTGTCCTGAGCCATCTAAAACTCCCCGGCAAAAGTAAAGGAGAAAAAAAGAATGGAAAATGCGTTGCGCATACTTCCATAAGATAATCATTTCAAGGATTTGACAGCAAAGGAAAACGGCGGATGGGGGAAGACATTTATATTACTCCGACAGTCCTTCTTGCCTGAAAAATGCCAAGAATGTTGCCGGCTTAACATTTATTGATGGGTACGTTTTACACAGGAGCGGGTAAATGAACAGACCAGCCCACGCTTTTGAACTCACAACAAACCTAAATAAACACACCATGTGTGTATTCCCATTATGTCTCAAAATAATGTTTGAATGAGGTGGAGCATGAACGCCATAGAATTCCAAGCTACAGTCAAGGACGGAATCATTAAAGTCCCCCGAAAATATCTCAAGGAACTCTCAACTCGCGTGCGCGTGATCTTGTTGGCAGAAGAATCACCCAAGTCCACATTAAATTTAATTGACCACCTGCTCGCACATCCAGTCCGAGTGCAAGGTTTCAGTCCCTTGAAAAGAGAACAAATATAAGCCAGATAGTCATGACGATTTCTGCTTTATTGATACGAACATCTGGCTGTACGCCTTCATCGGAAGAGATGACCCGTCCAAGTCGTCAATTGCACGCGCGCTGATTCAGAAGACCGAATGTACAGTGAGCATTCAGGTAACGAAGTTTGCGTCAATTTGCTAAAGCGTGGTATAAAAAATATTCAACGATCTAACTCCTGAAATAATTGATCAACTGAAGAGACTTTATGAAGTTCTTTACCTTCTTCTGATTTGTGAAGAGTATCAGAAGTCAAGTCGTTGGGTATTTTAATATCAAAAGGTATACCTCTTCTTAAAGTTACTTGAGTAAGAAAAAGAGTGATTGCTTCAGACATGGAGATGTTGAGTTTCCTGAAAATATTTTGCGCTTTATTCTTAATATCAGGATCAATACGCGCTTGAATTGTCACAGTTTTAGCCATGATTTTACTCCTTCAAATATCGTTGTACTATCAATGTCAGTACAATGAATATACATAAAATTCATGCGGAAATCAATATATTACTCCCTATGGAATATTTTCCTTGACAGGGCGTACTTAATTGCGTACGTTATTTGAGAAACATGGAGGAAATCATTTATATGAAAACTATTGCTGTTACAAAAGCGAGATCGAATCTCTATAAATTGATCGATGAAGTTTCCACGGGTAAAGAGCCTATCTATATTACGGGCAAACGTTCAAATGCTGTTTTGATTTCAGAAGATGATTGGCGTGCCATTCAGGAGACACTCTACCTTTTATCAATCCCCGGTATGCGAGAATCGATTAAAGAAGGACTTGAAGCTCCTGTAAACGAATGCTCTGAGGATATTCAATGGTAGAGTGGAAGCTGGTTTATACTATACAAGCTCAAAAGGACGCAAAAAAAATTTCCGCAGCAGGATTAAAAGAAAAGGTAATTCAAATCCTTGAGATTATCAAAACGAATCCTTTTCAAACACCCCCTCATTTTGAAAAGCTTTTAGGGGATTTGTCAGGAGTGTATTCAAGGCGAATAAATATTCATCATCGCCTGATTTATCAAGTTTTGGATGATCAGAAAATAGTAAAAATTATTCGTATGTGGACACATTACGAGTAGAGATTTTGCCAAC
>JAUYCD010000088.1 GCA_030692375.1 Candidatus Latescibacter sp.
TATCGGAACCGGTGTGAAATATTTTCGTCTGTTTTATCAAAATGTTTTTAGTGTTTAGATCCTGAAACGAGTTCAGGATGTAGCGGACTCTTCGACAGGCTCAGAGTCCGCTGACCGAGCACTGAGCTTGTCGAAGTGCACGTGTCATGCCGAACTTGTTGCCGCTTCTCGGGAACGATGAAACCGTTTCGGCATCTATTTTGAAAAGAAACGCAATAAAATATTTCGTCATGTATCGGAATTATCATGCTGACCGTTTCCGCTTTGACCAAGTCGTTTGGGAACCGCCTCCTGTTTTCCAACCTTTCGTTTTCGGCAAGTCCGGGAGACAGGCTGGCAGTCATCGGCCCCAACGGCTCCGGGAAAACCACTCTTTTTGACATCATTACAGGGAACCGGGAGTTCGATTCCGGAACTGTAAACTTTCAGCGGGGAGCGACCATGGGGTACCTTGAACAGGAAATCCTCACCGACTCCGACCGTGACCTTCTCCATGAAGTCGCAAGCGCAGGCACAAGCGCCGAGCGTCTTGCCCATAAGCGGGAACTTATTCACGACGAGCTCGCTGAAACCGCCGATCCCGCCCAGCAGGCTTTTCTTCTCAGCGAACTGGAAGAAATCGAAACCCGGTATGAGCATGCCGGCGGCTACAGCATCGAGCATGAGGCCAAGGTTATCCTTTCCGGCCTGGGATTCGGTGAAAAAGACCACCAGAGACCGGTAAGTGAATTCAGCGGCGGCTGGCTGATGCGGGCGGGGCTTGCCAAACTGCTCCTCCGTGAGCCGGACCTGCTTTTGCTTGACGAGCCTACCAATCACCTTGACCTGGATGCCATCATCTGGTTTGAGAAATACCTGAGACAGTATGCGGGAGCGGTTCTCCTTATCAGCCATGACCGCGCTTTCATCAACCGAATGGCCACACGGATTCTCGCTCTTGAATCGGACGGCCCGCATCTGTACCGGGGGAATTACGATTCCTACCGCGCCGCCCGTACAAAAGAGGAAGAGATCATCAACGCCACCATCAAAAATCAGGAGCGGTTCATCGAAACCGAAATGCGATTCATCAACCGCTTTCGGGCGAAAAACACAAAATCCACCCAGGTGCAGAGCCGCATCAAGCGCCTGGAAAAGATGGAAATGGTCACTTCAGTCCGTAGACCCCCAATGGTCCGTTTCAAATTTCCCGGCTCTCCCAGGAGCGGAAAGAATGTGATCACCCTTTCGCACACTTCATTTTCCTATGATGGAACTCCGCTTTATCAGGATCTGAGTCTGACGCTTGCCCGTGGCGAAAAAGCGGCGCTTGTCGGGCCGAACGGCGCCGGGAAAACCACACTCCTCAAACTGCTGGCGGGGCTTCTGGCTCTCGATTCTGGCGAGCGCATTCTCGGTTATAATGTGGGGGCTGCTTATTATGCACAGCATCAAGCCGAGCAGCTCCTTCTTCACAACTCGGTTTTGGAAGAGATGCGGCGGTCTGCGGCGGACGAATCGGACGAGATGCTCCGTACCATGCTGGGAGCTTTCCTTTTCCGGGGCGACGATGTTAAAAAGAAGGTCAGCGTTCTCTCAGGAGGCGAAAAGGCGAGACTTGCTCTGGCGAAACTGCTCATCCGCCCGGCAAATCTCATCCTCATGGATGAGCCCACGAATCATCTGGACATTCCCTCCCGCGATGTTCTGGCGGATGCGCTTTCCTCTTATGACGGGACTCTTGTTCTGGTGACCCATGACCGTGAACTCATAGACTCTGTCGTGGACAGGATAGTCGAGATCCATAACGGCTCTCTCACCCTCTACCACGGTAACTATGCCGAATATTCGGAAAAGAAAGAACGGGAACAGCAGACACAGCCGGCTGTTGCCGATACAGCGAACCTGTCCGGCGAAGATACCAATATCTCTCTCAACCACCGAATGCTTGAGAAGGAACGCAAACGCCAGGAAGGCGAATTACGCAACCAGTTTTACCGTGAAAACAAATCTCTCCAGAACCGTATCAAAAAAATCGAGGATGAGGTGGAGAAAACTGACGCGCGGCTGCAGGAGATCGAGCGGATTCTTGAGAACCCCGTTCTCTGCTCAGACAAGCACAAGTTCAATAAAACCCTGAACGAGTACGAGACGCTGAAAAACCGCAGCAGGGTATTGAATGATGAATGGGTGGAGCTTTCTCTCAAACTGGAACAAAAACGGGTGTCGGTTTTCGGGAAGAGCGAGGTAGTATAAATCTTACATTGGAGTCTCCCATGAGTGAATTTCCCAGAACTACTGTCGGCGGTGTTTCCCTCTCCCGCCTTATCATCGGCACCAACTGGTTTTTCGGCTGGTCGCATACCAGCCTGGCAAAAGACACGTTTATCAAAACCTACCAGACCCGTAAAAACATTGTCGATATCCTCACAGTCTTTCTGGAACAGGGCGTGGATACCATCATGGGTCCCCTGCTGCCTGCGATGTTCAAGGCTGTTGAAGAAGCCGAGAATAAAACCGGCCGCCGAATGATAAGAATAGTTACCCCTACTTTCAATATTCTTCCCGGCGGGCCGCCGGATAAAGAGCCGGAGAGGGTCTTCGATGCCTGCCGGGAACAAGGCTCGACTTTCTGCCTGCCGCACCAGTGTGTTACCGATGCGCTCCTTGACCGTATGCATTCTACAATCCGCGATCTTGACCGCTATACCGCCATGATCCGTGAGCGCGGAATGATTCCTGCATTATCCACCCATATGCCCGAAACGGTTGTGATAGCGGATAAAATCGGCGCCGATGTGGAAGCGTACCTTCAGATTTACAACGCCGCCGGTTTCCTCATGCAGGTTGAAGCCGACTGGGTGATGCGTACCATCAGCAATGCAAAAAAGCCGGTCATGATCATCAAACCCCTGGCGGCCGGACGTCTTTTGCCGCCGGTGGGTCTGGCTTTTGTCTGGAACACCATCCGTGACCGGGACATGGTTACAGTCGGCACTGCTACTCCCGATGAAGCACGTGAAGTGATGGAACTGTCACTTGATTTCCTCAACCGCCGCCTGCCGGATAATGAGCTGCAGAGAACGCGCAGCAAAAAGTCATTGGAGCTAAAATGATAGTTGAACAGTTTGCAGTCGGGCCCCTGGAGACCAATTGCTACCATGTAATCTGCGACTCCTCCAATCAATCCGTTTTGATAGACCCCGGCGGTGTCTCGGAATCGCTTGTCCGGGCTGTACGGGGAAGAGAACTGAAAGCCATCCTCCTTACACACGGCCATTTCGATCACATCGGCGGCGCCGGAAAGATTGCCGAATTGACCGGCGCACCGGTCATGATTCATGCGGCGGAGGCTTCTTTCCTCTCCGATCCGGAAGCAAACGGTTCATCAATGTTCGGGACAATGCTGCCCCAAATGAAACCAGATCGGCTCCTCTCCGCCGGCGATTTCATATCATTCGGCGAATGCTCGCTCACAGTTCTCCATACTCCCGGCCATACTCCGGGAGGTGTTTCCTTCATCACAGGCGATGAACTTGGAGTTTTTGCAGGAGATGTAATTTTCCGTTTATCGGTCGGAAGATGGGATCTT
This sequence comes from Candidatus Latescibacter sp., assembly GCA_030692375.1. Taxonomy (NCBI): domain Bacteria; kingdom Pseudomonadati; phylum Candidatus Latescibacterota; class Candidatus Latescibacteria (ex Chuvochina et al. 2023); order Candidatus Latescibacterales; family Candidatus Latescibacteraceae; genus Candidatus Latescibacter; species Candidatus Latescibacter sp. Next base: position 3,572 of record JAUYCD010000088.1, read on the forward strand.
CCCGGCGGGGATTACCGGATACTCATGAATACCCTGCGAAAGGTGTTCTTTCCCATGCCGGATGCCGCAGTTGTCTATCCCGGCCATGGTGAATCGACAACAATCGGTTTTGAAAAAAAGCATAACCAGTTCATGATGGACTGATCATGGCGAAAAGTTTCGATATTACAGAATACGTTACCTTCCTCGATGTCGAGGAAGGATTAAGCCCGAACACCCTCGAAGCATACCTGCACAATGTCGGGCGGTACATCTCCTACCTCAAAACCAGGGGGATTTCATCGCCTGCGGGGGTGCAGAAAAAGCATGTAATGGATTTCCTGGACGAGCTTCGCAGTCTTGAGCTTTCTCCGGCCAGCATCTCACGGAATTTCTCGGCAGTGCGCTCTTACCATCATTTTCTCTACCGCGAGAGTATCTGCTCTGTCGATCCCACTGAAACGGTAGAAATTCTCACCAGTCACCGGAAACTGCCTGACACGCTCAGCATCGAGGAAGTCATCCGTCTCATCGAATCTCCTGACACCACCGAACCTACAGGTCTGCGCGACCGCGCCATGCTCGAGTTCGCTTATGCCACCGGGGTACGGGTATCCGAGCTGGTCGGTATTACCGAGCAGAATATTCTTTTCAAGGAAAATCTGGTACGTATCACAGGCAAAGGTTCAAAGGAGCGGATAGTCCCCCTCGGTTCCACCGCCAAAGAGAAAGTTCTGGAATATATCGCCCGCGGCAGACCTCTCCTTGTCGGCAAAATACCTCGTGAAACACTCTTTCTCAACGCCCGCGGAGGGCCGCTCACCCGGATGGGATTCTGGAAAATACTGAGGAAATATGTGATTCTTGCCGGAATAACCAAACATACCAGTCCGCATACCCTCCGTCACTCGTTCGCCACTCACCTCCTCGAAGGCGGCGCGGATATTCGGGTGCTCCAGGAATTGCTCGGCCATTCCAATATCGCCACCACCGAAATCTACACACACATCGACCGTGAATATCTCAAGGAAGTACATCGGACATTCCATCCGAGGGCGTAAGGGAAAAGAAGGGATTTCACCAAGAAGGAAAAAGACTTGACAATGCAAGGTGTATTGCGATATTATGTATAGTATAAGTTATTGAAACCTATAGTCTATGTTTTTCATTTTATTAAGACTGGATAATACTGTAGGGAGGACCTTCCTATGAACTATCATGGCATTGAAATCCCCGTGGGTGCCATCAATGAGTTTTGCCGTCAAAACCATATACGCAGGCTTGCTCTTTTTGGCTCGATCTTGCGAAAGGATTTCACGCCACAAAGCGATGTGGATGTTCTTGTGGAGTTTGAGCCGGGGCAGACACCCGGATTCGATTTTATCCGGATCCAAGACGATTTATCTGAAATTCTTGGCCGTCAAGTGGACCTTCATACGCCTTTTTCATTGAGCAAATATTTCCGGGATGAGGCAATGCGAGAGGCCGAGGTATTGTATGTCGCGGCGTGAGGATAAGGTGGCTCTGCTCCATATGCGTGATCATGCCACTGAGGCTGTCGAGAATGTGCGGGGACGTGACCGCAGCGATCTTGACAACGACCGAATATTTGCCCTGGCGATGATAAAGCTTGTTGAAATTATTGGAGAGGCCGCTGGCCGAGTCTCCACGCCGATGCGTGACACTCACAAGCAGATTCCCTGGAAACAGATTATTGGTACACGCCATCGTCTCGTCCACGGCTATGATCAAATTGATTTCGACATTTTGTGGAAGATTGTGTCATTTGAGCTGCCGAGAATTTCAGAACAACTTGAAGAGATCCTCAACGAGGATAACACAAACGAATCGTAATAAGAAAATTTGGTGATTTTCGCTGTTTAATGAACTGTGTTGTATCAAATGGAAACATTCATGCGAAAAATCAAAGAGGTCAAGGTGCTCGGCCAGTATCAACTGAATCTTGTATTCTATGATGGAGTTCGCGGTACTGTCGATCTTTCTGATCTGGTTGGAAAAGGTGTATTCTCGATATGGCGTGACCGCAGTGTTTTTGAGCATGTTCAGATCGGATCGTCCGGAGAGCTGGCCTGGAGTGATCAGGCCGATTTATGTCCTGATGCCCTGTACCTGAAGGTAACTGGGAAGAAGCCTGAGGATATCTTCCCCGCGTTGCGCTGTGAGGAGACCCATGCCTGAAATCAGCCGTTTCTTAATTGCGGAGGTTGCGGCTTTTCTGCTCATGGCAGTCAGTTTCGATTCGCTTGCACAGAACAATTCTCCGGTGCGAATCGTATTCGATAAGAATTCCAAACGAATCGATATGGTGACAGGGAAACAACTTTTGAATTATACGCAGGCGCAAAGGGGCAGCTTCGAGTTTTTCGAGGGAAGGCTCGACTTACCAGTAAAAAAAATAAACTATATGTTTGCTACAATGGTCAGTGCAAATTTTGATAACGTGGCGCTCATTCGGAAAATGCACACGCATAATATCTGGGCTCTTGTTACTATGTCGGGTAAAAGCCTTGAAGGAATGAATCCCATCATGACCGCGGATGTTGTAAAAATATACGCAGCATCGTTCATTCCAATAAATCCGGCCACCGGACAACCTGAATCCCGGATACATGTCCTTTTGGATGATATGTATCTAATTCAATGGGTTGATGTCGATCACTGGCTGGCGAACAAAAGTCAGGAGGAATACGAGTCCGAACAAGGCGTCAGATATTGATCTTGAATACACGTAGAAGCGAATGAAGTGAAAAAAAATGAATGAATTCGGTACTGTCAAAAGTATCATGAAAAAATAAGAAAGCTGTGGATATGACGTAACCATTGAAAAGTCTTTGACTTTCCAACAGTTACTTGGAAAAACGTTTCACGTTTTCCCACATTACCACAGCTACTACAACAATACACGCAACGATTTGTATTTTTTTGATTTAAAGCCCCTTTTGAGAAAATATTTTGGTAGTTAGACAAGGGGGAGAACATCATAATTTTGCTAAC
>JAUYCD010000089.1 GCA_030692375.1 Candidatus Latescibacter sp.
CCCCCTAAATCCCCCAAAGGGGGACTTAAAAGACTGCAATACAAGGCTTAAATGGTTTTTTTAAAAAAGTTACACCTTCACATTTTCTTCTTTACCGCGAAAAGTCCCCCTTCGGGGGATTTAGGGGGCTGCACTCAAAAAAATATAAGTATTTATTTAATAAATAGTTAGGAAAATATCATAGCATGTTTGTGAATAATCCGGGTTAACATAGAACTTAAACTATTATGGGGAAAATGTCAATATTTATTACACAGTTTTGGAAAAATAATATATTTATTTATATTATTATTTATCAACAAGTTATACAAATTAATAATATTATTAGAAATAATATCGGACAAAATATAATACATAATATAAAAAAAGTGGGTAAACTCCTAGTTCATCAAAGGTTAGCAATAATTCACCATTTTTTCAACCCTTCTTTCATCTCAACCCTTCCCCGGCAAATCTGCTTGCCTTTGACATCACAATCATGCATTTTAGTATGTTATGATTTTACTGCCATATAGTTTTAGCCAAAATGTTCTTAATAGGCAGGTCTATCCTTTCAGGAATACAGGAACTACCTTCCGGGCTAAACGTATATGAAAGTAAAGTGCAAAGAGACCTGGAAAAAGACAAAGTGAACATTACCGAAATATTCAACCTTCATTCTGCGGCGCTGGCGCCACTGGCCGGAGTATCCGATTCTGTGTTCAGGCGCATCTGCGTCGAGTTTGGCGCCAGACCGGTCATGACCGAGATGATCTCCTCCGATGGTTTCGTACGCGGTCATCCCTCCGATAAAAGCCTGAGGCTTCTCCGGTTCCGGGAGGCCGAGCGGCCCATCGGCATCCAACTGTTCGGCGCCGACCCGGAGATCATGGCGGAAGCGGCGCGGCGCGCTGCAGAATTCAGGCCTGATTTCATCGATATCAACGCCGGCTGCCCGGTCAGGAAGGTGATCGGAAGGGGCGCAGGATCGGCTTTGCTCCTCAATCTTCCTCTCCTCGCCGGTATTGTAAAAAAAGTGGTTGACGCCACTTCTCTGCCTGTAACGGTAAAATTGCGCTCCGGATGGGATCATGAGAGCCTGAACGGAGTCGAGGCCGCCCGTGTATGCGCTGATTCCGGTGCGCAGGCGGTGATCATGCATCCCAGGCCGAGAAGCCAATTGTTCGGCGGGTTTTCGGACTGGACGGTCATCCGCCGGATTAAAGAAACAGTTCCTGTTCCCGTTGTAGGCTCCGGCGACATTCGAACGGCGGAAGATGCTGTGCGCATGGTTCGGGAAACGGGGGCCGATGCGGTGATGATAGGCCGCGGAGCGCTGGGCAATCCCTGGATATTCCGTCAGGTGAAGGAACTGTTTGCAAGTGAAATTGTCTCCTCTTCCCCGGGGATTGATGTACGGCTCGCGCTTGCGCTCCGCCAACTTTCAATTCTCTCCGAGGAAGCAGGTGAAAGGTTCGGCGTTTTGAATATGCGTAAATTTTTCGGCTGGTATTCCCGCGGTATGCACGGAGGCGCAGAATTCCGTCAGCGGGTATTCAAAGCCGAAACTGTTCAAGCGGTGCGGGATATTGTAGAGGAGTACCGGCAGCAGGGGTGCGAAGCCATGAGCGAGGATACATCATTAACCACGGCGGTATCATGAAAAATAATGACATACAGGAAATACGGGATATTTTTGAACGCCTGCGCAGCGGAGAACTGGGTGTCGAGGAAGCGGAAAAACTGGTGGAGTCCTACTATTTCTGCGACCTGGAATTTGCCAATGTCGACCACCACCGCGCCAGCCGCCAGGGTTTCCCCGAGGTGATTTTCGGTCAGAACAAGACCATCGCGCAGATTATCCGTATCGCGGAGGAGATTCACAAGCGTGATCATACTGTCCTGGCCACCAGGCTTTCCGGTGAAGCCCTCGATGCCCTTTCCGTGCGGTTCCCGGAAGGCGTAAAAAACGACATGGCCCGAACCTTCGTTCTTGGCATGCCGGAGTCTGACATGGATCATACCCACGGCGTCATCCTGGTCATTTCGGCGGGAACATCGGACATGCCGGTGGCTGAGGAAGCGGTGGTTACCGCCCGGGCTATGGGCAACCGGGTGGAATCCCTGTATGATGTAGGAGTGGCCGGAATTCACCGTCTTCTGGCGCGGCGCAGATTCATCATGTCCGCCTCATGCATCATCGTGGTGGCGGGTATGGAAGGCGCGCTGGCCAGCGTGGTGGGGGGACTGGTGAATGTGCCGGTCATCGCCTGCCCGACCAGTGTTGGGTACGGCGCTTCGTTCCACGGCATCGCGGCGCTCCTGACCATGCTCAACTCCTGCGCTTCGGGGGTAACCGTGGTGAATATCGACAACGGTTTCGGAGCGGGATATGCGGCGAGCCTCATCAACCGTACCGGGATAATGGAGAATGCATGAAAATCGCTTATTTTGACTGTATTTCGGGCATCGCCGGAGATATGATTCTGGGCGCGCTCCTGGACTGCGGCATGCCGCTGGATTTCCTCAGGGCCGAGCTGGAGAAACTCCATGTACATGGATTCGAACTTCGCGAAAAGCAGGTTGTGCACAGCGGCATCGCCGCAGTCCATGTGGATGTGGTAACCGAACACCAGCACGAACACCGTCACCTCTCCCATATCCTTCATATTATCGAATCCAGCGCCCTTTCCGAGAGAGTCAAAAACCAGGCGGCCCGTATTTTCACCCGTCTCGCCGAAGCTGAGGCGAAAGTGCACGGCGCCGTTCCCGAAGAAGTGCATTTTCATGAGGTCGGCGCCCTCGATGCCATTGTCGATGTGGTCGGAGCATGTATCGGGCTGGAATATTTCCAGGCGGACACTGTTGTTTCCACACCGCTCCGGCTGGGTACGGGGACGGTAAAATGCGCTCACGGCTCAATGCCCGTTCCGGTTCCGGCGGTGGTCGAACTTACAAAGGGTGTTCCGGCGACCAGAACCATGATCGAGGGCGAGCTGACCACCCCCACCGGAGCGGCAATCCTGACTACCCTTGCCTCCTCGTACGGCCCGGTGGAGGAATTCATTGTGGAGCATGTCGGTTACGGTGCAGGAACGAAAGTCCGTGAGGAGCTTCCGAATGTGCTGAGAATCTCCATCGGCCGGGTAAACGGCACCTACGAGATCGACCATTCCCTTATTTTAGAGACAAACATCGACAATATGAATCCGGAGGTGTTCGGTTACCTCTCGGACCTTCTTTTCGAAGCGGGCGCCCGTGATGTATACATGACTCCGATTTACATGAAGAAGGGCAGGCCCGGAACGCTCTTCAGCGTCATCACCGATGAATCCCTGGTTGATGACATGTTCGAAATCCTTTTCCGGGAAACAACCACCCTGGGGGTGCGCATCGAGCGCGTCTCCCGTCGCAAGGTGAAACGGGAATCGAGAACGGTGACAACTCCGTTCGGCGAGGTTCGGGTAAAAGTGGCTTTTGGAAACGGTTTTGAACGGTTTGCGCCCGAATTCGAAGACTGCGCCCGTATCGCCCGTGAAAAGGGGATACCGCTTCTTTCGGTGTATGAGATAGTACGGAAAGGAACTCTCGATTAGAATACAAGGCGCGAAGGGACACTGGCCATCCCCCATTTTTATTCGGCATAGGTGGACCATTCTTTCACATCCGCTCTGGAGACAAAATCCCCCCGGCGCATTTAACGGCGACCCCCTTATTAAGGGGGTAGAAAGACACCCATCGCATAGCTCCCCCCTTAACAAGGGGGGATGCCGACAGGCAGGGGGGATTCATCCGAACGGGGGACGTACATAATCGCGAGAATGTTTTCAAAAGTAGATTCTCGTGGAATGATAAGCATCATTAAAGAGTTATACAAAGAAGTGTATAAATTCTGGGGGATGGCCAGACAAATGCACAAAAAGAAAAGATTGTCTGAACCACTGAATCGTGTAATGGATTGTGATAAAAGATGATGAAAAAAATCAACACCCAAAGGTACAAACAAAAAAAATTCATTATCTATCTCCTGGCTTTGGCCTTCCCCCTCACGGTGTTGAGCCAGAACGCTTCGAACAGCGCTCCGGCGTCGACACCACAGGCTCCCCCGCCGGGTTCCGCCGCGCAGAATCCTCAAACGGCGGCCCCTTCGGTTGAACCGGCGCCAATGACGGATATACCGCTTTCCGAGCTTCCACCGCCTCCGCCTATGAAGAATGTTATCACCACGGAGAAACCGGTGCGCTCCATCCCTTCCGGGGTTTTACCCAGGACAGCACAAGAGGCGCCCGCACAACAGCAGGCGCCGCAGTCTCCTCCGGCTGATCAGGGAAAATCCCCCTCTGCGACGGGCACATCTGCTCAAACTCAGACTGCTGCCGCCGGATCTCCCGGAGCTCCTGCTCTGCCCGGAGTTCCTGCAGGAGCGGTTGTTCCCTCCATTCCTGTTCCCGGTGGCGCTGCTCCATCTGTTGCTGCCGGAACAACACGACCGGCTGCCGGCGCCGATTCATCCGCGCTGGCTATCGTACCTCCACAAAAAAAGCAGCCCCAACCCGCCCAGGCGCCGAAACCCGAACCGGCCAGAAAAAAAGGATCGGAAACGTACCGTGAGGAGAAGTCCATTTTCAATGTTCCCACCGCCAATCTGCGCACCATGAAAGTGATCATCGACGACCAGTATAATCTGGTCGGCATGGTGTACGGCGAGGAGAGGGGATTCATCAGGGTTCTCTCAACTGACAATCAGGGTAATTTCACGGAAACATGGAAAAGTCCGCCTCTCAATTCCCCGGTGCGGGGAATATTTGTGGAAAATCTTGACCGTGTCGGGGAGGTTGAAATAATAGCCTACACTGCTGACGGGAATATTTTCATCTACGGGTATGACACCCATGACCTCAAATATAGAACGCCGGAAGGAACCTATCCGGGGATAAAATGCATGGCCATTGCCAACCTGGATAATACCCCGGAGTTGGAGATGCTGTTTATAACCTCTGTGGGCAAGATGGTCCAGTTTGATCCCAAAACCAAATTCGAGCAGTGGAGATCGAGCGACACCTATTTAGCCACTGACATGATCATAGGTAATGTGGATAACGACAAGGAAGTGGAAATCATCCTCAATACCGGTGAAGTGCTCAATAAGCAGTTTAAAACGGTCAAGTGGAAATCGGATGTGAAATTCGGCGAGCGGTTATACCTTATCGATATGGACAGCGACGGCATCCTGGAGCTGGTCACAGAGTATGAAGAGCAGTATATTCGTATATTTGATATAGACCAGCGCCGTGAAAAATGGTGAAAAATTTTCCTTTTTATTAAAGAAAAAAAAACATATTTTATCTCCTTCTTGCCTTATTCTATTCAAAAAGATTCGAGGTTATACGGTACATGCTGAAAAAACCGAGAAATTCTTTATTGCCTGTGTTACTTGTCTGTTGTATAGCCCTGATAGATATCCTTTTGCGTCATTCTTATTTCCGGATGTTTATTCTTGAGGATATCGGAATTTATCTGATCTCCATTCTGTTTGAAATATCATTTATCCTCACTCTTATCACTTTGTTCCGCCGGTCGCTCGTTCCCTGCTATATTTTTTCCCTCGTTTACCTGTTCAGTATTATAGGATCTTATGCCTTTTACATGCTTTGCAGGGCCATGCCGGGAGTCAACACTTTTTCCTACATGTTCCTGGATACACGGGACTTTTTCAAGATCACCGGCGATGGCCTTAATATCTGGACACTAGGTATTCTGGCTGCTTTTTTTATCGCGGCATGGTTCCTGTTGAAGAAATTTCTCTCCGGTTTTATCCTTCCATCCCGGAAAATCATTGTCGCTTTTTCCTTCCTTGTCCTGGTCTCCGGCCTGGTGTTGAATAATAATGTTGCCCTTAAAGATAACCGTACCATGCCATTCTCCAACTGCCTCTTCTCTCTGATAAACGGGTACGGGGATTTCAAAAAAGGAAAACTCGCCAATTTCCGGCTCATGCACCGTAACATCCTCCTGAAAAAACCCGATGTTCAGAAAGACCCCGAATTCAACATCCTGGTATTCATCAACGAAAGCCTTTCTGCGCATTACTGGAAAGAGTATGGCAGCGGTTTGAATCCCACTCCGCATATATCGGGCTTCATCGAACAGAACAAAAACAATACCTTTGTTTTTCCGAGGGCTTTCTGCAATTCCACCATTACAAAGGTCTCGGTATCGTATCTTACCGCCGGACTGAATCCAATCCAGGGCAGGTACGAGCTTGGGAAATCCCCCCTCTTCTACGAGATACTGAAAAACAATCTCAAATCCTACAGAACCGGGCTGATTACGACATGGAGCTATAAACAGGCGAATTACATTGATTTCGTTTCGTCCCCCTACCTCGATTACCTGAAATGCTTCGAAAACATCCCCGGGAAAACAGTGTGCAACCTGAGCGCCGACGATTCCCTGAATACCGTGAATTTCGACGATTTTCTCAGCGAAGTTGAACCCGGCGAAAAATTCTGTGCTATCCTCCATTACGGCAATACCCATTTCCCGTATTTCAGCAAACCCCGGAACAAGGTATTCACCATGCAGAACAGGATGTTTGCAGAATACCTTAATGCAGTACACAATCTGGATGACAATATTTCCGGTGTTCTGGAAATACTCCGCAATCAGAGGCTTTTAGACAATACAGTGATTATATTCACCTCCGATCACGGGGAGATTTTCGGCGAGGTGGATAAGACTAGCGGACACCTGGGCAAGTATTCTTTCTACACCACCGAAATACCGTTCTGGATCTATGTTCCCGAGCCGGTACTGGCCCGTCATCCGGAATTCCGGGAAAAACTTCAGGCAAACCTGAAGAATAATGTTTGCAACAATGATATTTTCCCGACCATCCTTGCTTTCTATGGTTTCCAGTCCGCTCCCGAAAACAGGCTGGGCACAAGCCTCCTGGCCGATATCGACAACGGGAGGGATATATTCATTTTTAACGGCACCAAAGAGAACAGAACCGACAACCGTGATTATGTGGGCGTTATCCGGAACAACGACTTTTTCATCGTGGAAAATCAGATAAACTCCGCCGTATACTTCCGGTACGATCTGAGCGATTTGCTGGAAACGACCAATCTCTGGGGGACTGCGCCCGAGAAAGACCGTGAACTATTGGCTTCCCTGCGGAGAGAGAATCTTGATACGTTCATCAAGGAGCCGACCGAAAGTCAGAAACTGTTCACCGCTCTCCTCGAAAACCAGAAAATAGAAACATTCCTGAAAATGAAATGGAATTGGAAATATTGAGAAGAAACGATGAACCAACTTTTTCACAAGCCTTTTTCATGTACCCATGTATCGCTTCAACCTCGCCGCTGAACTTTTCTTTCACCTGCATCTTGCTGTGAAGCAAATCCATTTAAAAATCCAAAAAATATTTTCCTTGACAACCAATGGTGTTGTGATATTATAATAGGAAAAATAATATATTACTCGTGAAGTAAGATTCTGAAAAGACAGCTTCAATCCATTTCTG
>JAUYCD010000090.1 GCA_030692375.1 Candidatus Latescibacter sp.
CCCGAATTATTCATAAAGTTACATAAGTAATTTATCAACTACTTTATAAACAAATACTTATTACTACTTTTTGAAGGCAGCCCCCTAAATCCCCCGGAGGGGGACTTAATATGGTAAAGATAATCACATGTAAGTGCAACATCATCAGTAAAAAATATGTTACATTTTGTTTTTTAGTCGTTTAAGTCCCCCCTTGGGGGATTTAGGGGGCTGTAGTTTTGACGCTTACAAAAAGAAAATCCTTTTTTATGAATAATCCGGGCTAAATGGAATAATTTCTGTACTTGCATGTTTCAACCTTCTTTCAAACAGCCGAGCTGAGCAAAACGATAAGACATTATTTGTTATCAGAGAAAAAAGATTTCATTTTTTTTCTGATAAAATCCTTTATCTCCAATGCTATATCGTACGCTTCCCTTGCATCCCCTTCTGTCGGTATATAAAAGTCATCTGGATAACGAATATCGACTCCATAGGAAGTAAGAGTGTCTGCTATCATGTAGTTGCGTAATTCTCCATCAATTCCTGCACCCAGTTCAATTAATTGACTTATGTTATGGGTCTTTGTGAACATGACATCAAGATACACAAGATAGGCTTTGAGATATTTTTCAACTGCCTGCTGACAATGAAAACAAATACTGTCAAAAGGCTTTTCATTATTATCCGACTCCAGAATAATGAAAGCGCTTTTAAGATCATTTTCCGCTTTGAGTATCCATGCTTTAATATATTCAATCTTTTCCTTTTCCATACAATTCAACTCCTTCTCTCTGGACCGTTGCACAAAATGATTGCCGAATATTTTTGAAACGGTTCAAATCGTCATGTGTATAAAAAATAATGTCCAGCGGAACGGAAATGTCAGCCAGTTTCAACCGCACGTTCTGCCCCCGCTTGTGCCGCGGAAGGTCCTTTTCCCTGTCTGAAACGACAAGAATATCAATATCGCTGTCCGGCCTGCTGTCTCCCCGAGCCCTTGATCCAAAAAGTATGATTTTATCCGGGCTGTAATCACGAACTAATATTTCCGTTATCTTTTTTATTTCTGGGAACAGCGGGTTCATACGTTCATCTCCTAATTGACTGAACAGATTGACCTAATCCTGCAGTCTTTTCTCTGCGAACTCTGCGTCCTTCGCGAGAAATATTCTTTTCTCCCGTCTTCAGTCTTCTAACTTCTGACTCCTGGCTCCTGACTCCTGGCTCCTGGCTCCTGGATTCTTTCTTTACTTCATCTCCCATTCCTTGAACGGCAGCTCCACCCGGTTCACCGTGATGGAAGCGGGCTTCCCTTTCGACCCCTGTTTGTTTACCGCCCGAACCTGTAACGTGTTCTTCCCCGGAACCAGGAGCCAGTTCCAGCGATCCTCCGCCTTCTCCCAGCCATTGTCGTCGGTATTCACCTCGAAGTGGCTGAAATTGGGGGTGTAGGTTTCGAATTCAAGGTACAGACGATCATTGCCGTACCCCTGGGAGGCGCTGATGTGGGTCTTGTTCAGGTCCGGCCACATGTCGCGGGAACGGTCGGTGTACCAGGAATACTGGATGCGCGGCGGTGTACGGTCATCGTACCAGGTGACATATCCGTCCCAGGGCCAGGACGAATCGGTGCCGTGGGAAAGGGGCCGCGGCCAGGATTTCTCGAACCAGTTGTTGCGGGGAATTATGCGGAGAATTCTCGACTGCATGAATCCGCCGTAATCGCCGCTCGACCGGTCATTATAGGTCGATGAGCTGCGGATGATGGGAGGTTTGTCGGCACGTTTCGCCACCGCATCATCGCCGAAACGGTAATCGGAGAGCCAGTCCATGGGACGGTCCGGATAGAAATAGTCCAGGTAAATCTTGTGGAGTTCGAGCATGGAGAGCGGCGCGCCAGTCCTGATGTCGCACATGACGTGGTTCCAGTTGTAGGCGTCGAAGTATATCCATTTGCCGTAATCGTCGCTCCAGACCTCGCAGACCTCGTGGCCGTCTATGCCCACCAGCCGCGCCTGCCAGCCGTACGACATGCACGCCCCGGCAAGGAGCAGGTTGAACTGGATGCACATCCCGCCGCCGCCTGCCTTGTCGATACGGTCGAGGATGGAGAGAGCGTCCCATTCCGGGTATTCTGGATTGGGCTCATTCCAGCGCCAGCGCTTGGTGGCGTAATCGAGAAGTTTCACCTGCGCCTCGAACTGGGTGCGGCTTCCGGCGATGACCTTGTCCAGGTTTTCACGTTTGCGGAGTATCGCGTATTCGGGACGGTCAGCTTTTTCCCACACCCAGTTGACCGAGGAGTACCGGATAGGGGGATTGTCGGCTTCCACTACATAGATATTCTTGTGGAGCGGCACCGGGAACGATTCTTTGAAATCCGCAGAGACTTTTACCGCCTTGACCGCCGGGCTTACGAGGGGATTTTCAGTGGAGAGAACGGCTTTCAACTGGAGATAGCGCCGCAGGAACTTTTTCCCCTCCATTTCGAGGGATACAGCAGGCCCGCTCCCGATTGCTTCGTACGGTTCCCATTCGGATGAATAGGGGCTGGCATTCGTGCCTTTCCGCATATACAAGGCGACCGTGGTTCCGGGAGGAACTTCCGAATCGGCGGAGATACGCAGTTTCTGGATGGTATGCATCTGCACGATCAGGTCTTCCTGAGTCTTCTTCCAGAGGTCGATCACCGGCGTTTCCAGCCAGCCGCTTTTGACATACCGGTTCAGACAGATACGCACCTCGTATTCGGCCCGGTCCTGGCCGATGGGGCCGAAGGGACTTTCTTTCCAGGTTTCGCCGCCATTGGCGGATTTGAACGAGGTCTTACCGGCCGCTTTGGAGTCGCCGCCCCCGGCTTCGAATTCGTCGGCGCGCGCCAGGTAGATGCTCCATCCCTCGGCTGCGGTTTTTGCTTCCGGACAGGAGAGGTCAATCACGTTCTTCCCTTTTTTCAGCCATTCCGCCGGAAATTCCACCCAGCGGAACCGCTCATACCCTTTCGACTGCCAGGTGTCCATCTGTGAGCGATGGCCGTTCACCTCGAACGTAAGCGCGAATTTCCCCCTTCGGTTAAGAAAAATGAACATCCAGGCTTTCGCCGCACGGGGGTCGTCGAGGGCGAGTACCTTTCGGGCGCGGTTTGAGCCCCATACCTCATCGGTGTTCACTCCCTTGTCGCTCACTCCGGCGCCGGGGCTGTCATTTTCTACCGGCTCGTTGTTGAACAGGCGCACCCCGCCCTTCGGGTCTTTCATCAGCTTGTGCATGAACCCGGAATCATAGATTTGCCGGGCGTCCGCGCTCCAGGTGATTGTTTCCACCTGCGCAGAGGCGGCCATACTGCATAGGAAAAGCGGCAGGAATACTGCAAAAAAAAGATTTCGCTTCACGTAGTTTTCTCCTTTTGATGATTTATTAGACAGGATTTACAAGAATTATTAACTCACCCCCTGACCCCCTCTGCCTCTTCTAAACAAGTGATCAAACAAATTTGTTACTTCATCAGCAGCATTTTCTTCACTGCTGTATGATTTCCGGCGTAGAGCTTCGCAATGTAGACTCCAGAAGAAACCGACCTGCCGGAATCGTCTCTCCCATCCCAGAGAATAGAATGTGCACCCGCTGTGGTTTGCTCTGAAACCAGTTTTCGCACACTACGTCCCATAATGTCGTATACGACCAATGTTGTTTTGCCAGGAGCGGAAAGATTGAACACAATGGTTGTGGAAGGGTTGAACGGGTTTGGGTAGTTGCCTGCTATGACTACAGGCTTGGGAATATTTGGATCATTTTCATCGATAGAGGTACTCGTCTCAGGAATGTAATGGTAGAGTCCGGCCCCAGCTATCCAGATTGAACCATCGGGCGCTTCTGCGGTTTCAACGATCCGACCGCTTGGGATTGGGGAATTCTCCCTTGTAAAGGTCTCCAATTTTATTCCGTCAAACCTGCATAAGCCGCTGTCAGTGCTGATCCAGAAGTTTCTGTTTCTATCGATCATTATATGATTAACCATATTATTGGGCAGACCGTCGTTCATTGTGGCGAACACTGTCCATGATACACCATCAAATCTGATAAGGCCGATATTACTAGCGAACCAGACATCGTTGTTAACGCCGAAAGATACATAGTTCCAGTCACGAACAGGCAGTCCGATGGTGCTGCCTGTATACAATTTCCATTTATCACCGTCGAAATATGCAGTACCTTTCCACCCGGTAACCCAGACTCCCCGCTTATCGTCAGCGGCAATGGATGTTACATAATCCACCCCGATTTCTCCACTTGCATATTTTATCCATTCACCGCCAAATTCATAGCGGTAAACGTTGCCATGACCGTCTCCTGCCCAAGCTTGTTTCGATGTGGCAGTTCCAGCCCGTAACACATCCTCGAATATGGGATAATCCTGGGCTCGAAAGGTCGTCCACTCTCCATTTCGATAATATCGTACGTCCCGGCCGAAGAACCACATGCAGTCAGTTCCACCGACTGCGATATCATTGATCCAGCCGATATCCCTGTACAAACTCCATGTGCCATCGTGAAACCGTACTGCCGGTTGCGGCCACATGGTGAACCAGCCTGCCATCCAGAGAGAACCGTCATCGCCTACAGCAATATCACCGGGTGTCCCGACGTGGTAAGGGTAAATGAGATTCGGCTCAGGAACGAAAAAACTCCATTTGTCTTCAGAATAACGGCCGAGGACTGAATAATTGGCGTAGACTTCCCCGCAATCGGCGCTGACCCAAAGATCGCTGCCGTTTGCATATAACTCTGTAAAACCGAAGAAGGAATGAGGCGCGATAGCTGAGAGGAGAGCTTGGCGAAATGAATCGGTTTTATCCTCAATAATTCCTCTGCTGACACGATATATGTGATTTTCATGTGTGAAGCACCAGATACTGTTATCGGATGTTGCAGTCACATGACCGACATTGACACCGGAAATACTGCCGCCAAGGTTATAATCCTTTACTTCTGAAAAATCGTAGGAATACAGGGAGGTTGACAGGCTGAACCATATCATTCCATCGGGAGCAAGGGTCAGATTGCCCAGTGCGAATCCAGGCTGATCGAGCAAAACCTTCCAAGTCCCCTTTTCCCTTTTGACAATGCTCGAACCGCCCTCCCTTTTACACGACAGATAAAGCTCTCCCTGTTTGTCAACATCGAGGGATATTGGTATAAAACCAACCGGTAAACCATTCACTGCCGTCTGTTGAACCAGCGAATCGCTTATTACTCTAAAGAGAAGACCATCGCCGATAAGCCAAATACTGCCTTCACCGTCACGAACAATATCCTGCACATACGGTTGCTGACGGTTTCCACCAGGATAAGGATTGTTGAATAAGCGCCAGGTATCGGTCTGTAAGTTATACCTGTATAAACCGGAACCTCTTTGTGTATCGCCGGGAATATAAGTAGCAACGAGCAAGGTATTATCATTTTCATGAACTATACGGTTGGCTGCTGTAGCCGGAAATCCTTCTACCCGCGTAACACGGCTGTAGGTGAAATTATTCTGGTCAAGGATGAAGAGGCCGCTCCCGGCGGCGCAATAAAGCTTGCCATTCAGGAATGCAATATCTTCGATGCCCTGTATCGGGATGTAGTACTCCCACTGACCGGCAAATACCGGGGTATACAAAAGACAGAATACGGTGATATTGATGATAAAGCGGCAGTGTAATTTCAATGGTAACCACCTTCAAATCATGGTTCAGACACATACCCCATTAATTTTTCCATATTGGAAATGAATCCGCCGGTGCTGATGCCCTGCACCTGACGGCGGGGTGAGGTGATGGGGTCGGAATAATTGGGGATGGTTATTGAGGTTACCCATGCACCCCGCGGGTCCATGGACTGGATGAGTTTTTTCACCGTTTCGGGATCGGATGCCGGTCTTTTTTCTGCGCGCTTCTTCCGGGCATGGTAGGATGCACGGGCTTCCTGGGGAGACATCGCTTTAACTTTTTCATAGGCAGCCTTCAGTCTCTCGCAGTCGATCTGCGCGGTCATCCCCATATGAGTGATGGGATTCTCAAGGTTGTAATCCACCCAGTAACGGCCGTTCTCCATGGTAGTCCCCTTTCGATGGGCAACAAGCGGTTTGTTGGTGCCCACTTCCAGAAAGCGCCCGTGCGTGTATTTTTTGGAGGGATCGCGGTTTATGATTGAGTTCTCCAGCCAGCGGATGGCAAGGGGGATCGGACAAAGGTAGCGCCGGTCGCCGGTGATCATATAGAACTGCTCCAGATCCCTTAGACAGCCAACCGTTATTTGTGTACTCCATGCTGCTGGTTCATAGGAACGCGCCTGGGCAGGTTGAATGTTCATATTATACTGTGCTGACCATCCTGCTTGTTCCTCCGGTCCCTGGGACAGGAGATAGAAATCCATCCCGCGCCGCGCCGCTTTGATATATTGTTCATCGCCGAGTTTTTCCCAGGCATCGATAAGGAGAAAGATGTTGTTGGGGATAACACCGTCATTGAACGTGTAATAAGAGGTATAATCGGCAAGACCGTCATGGGTATACTCATACCGTAGAGGGTAGCGCTGCGGCCAGCCTCCGTTGGGGTATTGGGCTTCGAGTACGAAATTTAGCCCTTTCATAAGCGGAGTCAGCAAAACCGGGTCAAGAGTGGCCATGTAGAGATCGAGGAGATACTGACAGGAACTTGAAGTGGTTTCATCATCGAACGTGCAGTTGCCGTAATAGTGGTAATATTCCTCCCATCCCCAGCACTTTGAACCCACATCGTTATACCACTTCTGAATCCCCGGCATGTCGAAATCGATGAGGTAATGCCAGCCGCCTTCTGGATGCTGCCCCCAGACGATCGCCTCTGCCACACGCCTGGCATAGCCGAGGTAGATGGAATCTCCGGTTGTTTTCCATGCATCGTGAAAAAGCTCGCCGACTCCGTTGGTTGCGCCCTGCACCCATATCTGGCTTTTACGGGCCGGGACCTCTCCCCACCGCTCGGAAAGATCGGCGGAATAGTTCCAGACGAACCCTCCGCGGGTGGATACGGTATTCATCATGAAATCGGAGGCTTTCCGCATGGCGGCAAGAACCTCTTTCTGCTCCAATGCTTTCTCGGGTTTTTTCTGCGCCGCCGCCAGAGCATCAGGCGCGAAATTCAAGAGCGCGAAAGCTATACATGATAACACGCATCGATGGAATGAAAAGTGCATCTTCCTATCTCCTCTGGATAAGTTTCTATCGATAGATGCCGAAACGGTTTCACCGTTCCCGAGAAGCGGCAACAAGTTCGGCATGACACGTGTCATCCTGATTTAGAATAGATGCCGAAACAAGTTCGGCATGACATAGTCACCCTGAACTCGTTTCAGGGTCTGATGACATCAGTTTTCCGCAATACTTTATCAAATCAGGACACAGGCGCTTCTCCCTTGCTGCGCTCCGGCGCGTTCAATCTCCGGGCCTGGATGTCAAGGGGCTCGATATCTTCGATGGATCGTTCGCTGCCGGCGCCCAGATCGGCGAACTTACGGGCGCTGACCAGCACTCTCGACTCCAGGGACCCTACAGCCTGATTGTAAGAGTCCACACTGCGGTTGAGCGCACGGCCCAGATTGGAAAAGTGTTCTGTCAGGGTTACTATACGTGTATAGACCTCTTTCCCAAGGTCGCTGATACGGCGGGCGTTTTCGGCCAGGCGCTCCTCCCGCCAGCCCATCGCCACCACCCGGAGAAGCACGATTAGCGTAGTGGGCGCGGCGAGCACAACCCGGTTGGCGATGCCTTCCTCGATAAGGGAAGGATCCACCCGAAGCGCTGTTGAATAAAACACTTCCCCGGGAAGGAAGAGCACCACCAGGTCAGGGGAATCGGCGAACTGCTTCCAGTATTCCTTCTTTCCGAGATTCCGTATCTGATCTTTCACATTCCGTGCAAATGAGACCAGCATTTCCTCGCGGGCTTTTTCATCAGATAGATCGAGGGAGTCGATATAGGCGTTTATGGGAGTCTTGGCGTCGACCGCTATGTTACGGCCCCCGGGAAGGCGCACCACCAGGTCGGGACGCTGCACGCCGGTTTCAGTGGAAGCGCTTTGCTGCTCAAAGAAATCGCAGTACTCAAGCATTCCGGCAAGCTCCACTGTATTTCTGAGCTGGATTTCGCCCCATCGCCCACGGATTTCAGGCCGCCGGAAGGCATCGGCCAGCTTCCCAGTCTCCTTTTTCAGCTCTTTCTGGCTTTCAAGGAGAGCGCGCACCTGCTCAGTGAGCATACCGTATGCCTGCCCCCGTTTATCCTCCATCTCGCGGACATGGATCTCATATTTGGTGAGATTCTCCGCCAGCGGTTTGACCAGGTTCTCAACCGCTTTTTCCTTCTTTTCCAGATCGCTTCTGGCCTCGGATTGGAATTTTTCGAGAGTGGTCTTGGCCAGATCGAGGAACTGCTGGTTGTTGTTCCGAAGCGCCTCCAGGGAAAGCGCCTTGAAAGCATTCCTTAAATCCTCCCCCTTTGCCTCGATGAGCGCAAGCTTTTCTGCAGACATCCGGCATTCCGCCTCCAGATTTGTTTCCGCACGGACACGGAGCGTTTTCTCGGCAGAAAGGTCCTCTGAAAGCTGGTTATTACGGGTTTCAAGATCGGCAAGTCTCTGTTTCAGGCTTACCGCCTCACCCCGTTTGAGCATCCATACTGCGAATCCTCCCGCCATGAGTCCTGTGAAAATGATAAGGATCGTACTCATCGATGCCATCCTGTTGTAAAAAAATTTGCCGCGGATTAGGCGGATTAACGTTGGAAAATGGGATAAATTCTTCGGCCGTTTAAAATGCAGCCCCCTAACCCTCGGTCCCTTTCCCCCGATGGGGGCAAGGGAAGTCGTGGTGCATCGAGTTTTTTCCTGACATCTTCCCGAATTCGTTTCAGAATCTGCCTATGTTTTACTTATTTCCTCCAGGCCTTTCTCTCAAATTCGGCCTGTCCGCCAGATTGATGACCACCTCGCTCGGCTTGCCGACTGCTCCCAGCTTGTTTTTAACCCGCACACGGAATTTGTTCTGCCCGGAATGGAGCATCCAGGGATAATATTCCGTGCATGGTTTCCAGCCCTCTTCGTCCACATCGACCAGGTACGTGTCGAAATTCGGGGTGAATGTGGTGAACCGGAGGAACACACGGTCGTTCTCAGGCCCGGTGACTGCGTACATTTTCACCCGGTTCAGTGTCGGCCAG